>NZ_CAWMFQ010000173.1:0-1087 GCF_963866995.1 Aeromonas sp. ZOR0002
CCGGAGAGCTGCTCCGGCAGGCGCGTCAGCATCTCCCCCAGGCCCACCTTGTCAGCGGCCTCCTGCACCTGCCTTTTCTGGGCCGGATTCAAGCGCAGGCCGGGATGCAGGCCGATGGCGATGTTGTCGAACACCGACAGGTGCAGGAAGAGGTTGTGATCCTGGAACAGGGTGGTGACCGGGCGCTCGGCGGGGCCCAGTGACAGCAGATCCTGGCCGTCGAAGGTGAGGGTGCCCGACTCCACCGGCACGAAGCCCGCGATCATGCCGAGCAGGGTGGACTTGCCGGCGCCGCTCGGACCGATGAGGGCGGTGATCTCCCCTTTGGGCAAGGTCGCACTGAAGGTCACCTGCCAGTCGGGATAACTGGTGACCAGTTCCTCAATTACCAGCATGTTTGGCTCCTGAATGTCGTTTTATAGAACAACAAGTAAGAAAAATTGATGAAAGGCAGCGTGAGTGACTGCTCCAAGGGGCGCCCCAGGGGCGTGCCCGGCCGGATCCTGGGGGCAGGGAGGCGGCAATGCCGCCGGGGATCAGTGATCCACATGTCTGCCTCCCAGTCCCCGCTCCACCAGCCAGAACAGGGAGAAGCAGAGGGTGAGCAGCAGCAGGGCGGTGGCGGCCGCCTCGGTCAGCCGGTAGCTGCCGAGCTGCTGATAGAGCAGCCAGGGCAGGGTAGTGAGGGTCTGGCTGCCGAACATGGCGATGGCCCCGAGATCCCCGAGGGACAATATCATCGAGAGGGCCATGGCCAGGGCCAGCGGACGGCGCAGCAGGGGCCACTCCACCAGGCGCAGGCGATGCAGGCCGCGCACCCCCAGGCTGTCCGCCAGCCGATCGTACTGGCGCACCACCAGTTGCATGGGGGCCGAGAGGGTGCGCAGCACATAGGGCAGCGCCATCAGCGCGTTGACCAGCACCACCAGCCAGGGGCCCAGGGCAAAGACGTCGGTGAAGGGCATGAACAGGATGAAGAGGCCGGTGGAGAGCACCACCGCCGGGATCATCAGGATCATGGAGCCGCTGGCCTCCCACAGGGCGGCGGCCCGCCGTTTGCGATCCCGCACCCTCAGATGCCGGCTGG
>NZ_CAWMFQ010000173.1:1137-27333 GCF_963866995.1 Aeromonas sp. ZOR0002
AGCAGCCCGGCGCCGAGCAAAGTGGCCAGGGAGCCCGCCGCCAGGGCTATGCCCAGGGACTGCCCCCCTGCCTGCCACAGCCGGGGTGAGCCGAGCGCCGCCAGCAGACCGGGGTTGAACCCGGCGACCACGATGGCCAGCAGGGGCGGCAGGAAGATGGCGAGCCCCATGGTCAGGGCCAGGCCATCCACCAGCGCGCTGCCCTTCTGGTGTCTGTCGGGACGCAGGCAGGGGCGACGGCTGGTGAGGCGACTGGCCGGGGTGGTCTGCAGCTTGTGTTGCAGCAGGAGCAGGGCCAGGGTCAGCAGCAGTTGCACCAGGGCGAGCCCGCCAGCGGTGGCGAGATCGAAGTCAAAGCGCAGCGCCTGGTAGACGGCCACCTCCAGTGTGGTGGACTTGGGGCCGCCCCCGAGCGCCAGCACTGTGGTGAAGCTGGTGAAGCAGAGCATGAAGATGAGGCTGGCGAGCCCCGGCAAGATGCCGCGGATGAGCGGCCACTCCAGCAGCCGGAAGATGTGGGAGGAGCGCATGCCGAGCTGGCTGGCGAGGCGCCAGGAGGACTCGGGGATGCTCTCTATGCTCTGCAGGATGAGGCGGGCGGCCAGCGGCATGTTGAAGAAGACATGGGCCAGCAGGATGCCGAACAGGCCATAGAGGTAGTTGCCGGGATCCATGCCCAGGCCGTGCAGCAGTTGCGGCAGCCAGCCCTGGCGACCGTGCACCGCCACCATGCCGAAGATGGCGATGATGACCGGCAGTACCAGGGAGAGGCCGAAGAGCTTGAGCAGCAGGCGGCGTCCGGTGAAACGGCGTCGCGCCAGGGCCCTGGCCACCGGGATGGCAAGCCCCAGGCTCAGCAGGGTGGAGAGCAGTGCCTGCCAGAGGCTGAAACCCAGCACGTGGCGCAGGTAGGGATCGCCTAGCAGGGCGCGGGGGGAGAGGGTCCCCGCCTGCCACAACAGGGCGACCAGCGGCCCAATGGAGAGCAGCAGGATGACCAGGGTGGCTGCACTGCCGGGCAGCCACCAGAGGGAACGACGACCTGAACTCACTGGGTGACGGCTTGCAGCCATTCGCGGATCCACCCCTTGCGGTTGGCGGCTACCTCGTCAGAGCTGAAGGTGAGTGGCTTAGCTACGGTGATCATCTGTTCGAACCCCTTGGGCAGCGCTACGTCTGTCACCGGATACATCCAGTTGCCGCCGGGGATCTCGTTCTGGAAGGCGGGGCTCACCATGAATTGCAGGAACTGGTCAGCCAGTTTGCCCTGTGTGGCGCCCTTGAGCTTGGCTGCTACTTCCACCTGGCGGTAGTGACCCTCCTCGAACGCGGCCGCCCGGTACTGGGGTTTGCTCTCGGCAATCAGGTGATAGGCGGGGGAGGTGGTGTAGGAGAGCACCATGTCCGCCTCGCCGTCGAGGAACATGCCGTAGGCCTCTGACCACCCCTTGGTGACGGTGACCGTCTTTTTGGCCAGTTGCGCCCAGGCGGTCGGTGCCTCATCCCCGTAGACCGACTTCATCCAGAGCATCAGCCCCTGACCCGGGGTGGAGGTGCGGGGATCCTGATAGATCACCTTGATATCGGGGCGCGCCACCAGCTCCTTCAGGCTCTTGGGGGGCTGCTTGAGCTTGTTGCTGTCATAGACGAAGGCGAAGTAGCCGTAGTCATAGGGGACAAAGGTGTCGTCCTGCCAGCCACCCGGCACCTTGAGGCCATCGAGCCTGGTGGAATGGGGGGCGAACAGGCCGCTCTGCTTGGCCTCGCTGATGAGGGCATCGTCCAGCCCCAGCACCATGTCGGCCTTGCTGTGCTGGCCTTCCAGCCGCAGCCGGTTGAGGATGGCGACGCCATCCTCGAGGGGTACCAGATTGAGGGTGCAGCCGCACTCCTTCTCGAAGGCCTGCTTGATCTTGGGGCCCGGCCCCCATTCGGCGGCGAAGGAGCCGTAGGTGTAGACGGTGAGGGTGTCGGCGGCAAACGCCTGGGCAGAGAGCAGGCTGGTGGCGATCAGCAGCAGAGTCTTCATCAATGGCACTCCTGTGGATATCGGGGTGCTCATCAATGGCACCTCGCGTGTGGTGAGCGCCGGCGGATGAGGGCACAAAAAACGCGCGCCATGCCTCAAATTCCTCCGCCAGCATTATCTGGATCAGGTTCACGGGTATAATCTCAGCGGTAAACCGCACCCCGTTTGAGCAACGCATCGCATTGTATTGGCGTTCCTGGGGGGAGGCCAGCACTATGTTTCACGGGCCGCATCGTGCGAGCCACCACCAAGGAGGAAGTCCCCAGTGATCACCAGCACCAAGGAAAGACGTGCCTTCCAGCGCATGGTCATCAATGCTCCCGTCACCCTGTTCCAGCATCAGCAGGTGCTGGAGGGGGTCTGCCGGGATCTCAGCGCCAACGGCATGGGCGTCGAAGTGAACAAGCACGAGTTCGATCTGGCCCAGCCCATCCGGGTGAGCCTGGCGACCAGCAGCAATCTTCTGCCTCCCTTCGAGGCCCAGGCTCGCATCGTGCGGGTGTTGGAGGAAGAAGAGGGTCTCCTGCTGGCACTGGAGTTTCTCTCCCTCACCTGAGACCCGGGCGCCCGTCCTCCTCGAGACAGGCCAGCCATGGGCTGGCCTGTCTCATTTCCCCTCATCCTGCACCGGCTGCACGCTCAACTGGCCGCTGTCGACCAGCGTCTTGCTGGTGGGTGCGAGCTGGCCCATGGGCAGCTGGGCCGGGCCGGTCGGCTCCATCAGGAGGTAGGTCTCCCCCGCCCGGCTCAAGGTGGCGTCCCCCGGTTTGGCTGGCAGGGCCACCCCCAGCAGGGCATGTCCCGGCACGAACACCATGGCCTGCTTGAGATCGGGATACCCCTGGGCCAGCAGGGCGGCCATCAGGGTCACCTTGCTGTCGCAATCCCCCCGGTTCTGCTCCAGCACCTGGCGCGGGCTCAGAAACCCCTTGCCAGAGCGGCCCGACTGGCTGTCGAGCAGTTGATAGGGGATGGCCTGGATGAAGTCGAGCATGTGGGCCACCGTCTTCTGGCGCGCCTCGGTCTCGGTGGCCCCTTCCTGCTTGAGCTGCTCCATCAACGGGGCCAGTTCGTCCCGGCTTTCCAGGGCGATGCGCACATGATCCTGCTTGATGGCGGGAGCGCCGTCGGGGGCAGTGAAGGGCTGGAAGTAGTGCTGCGTGAGCCAGGCAGCCTCCAGTATGGCCTGCTCGGGCTTGACCCATTGGGAGGCTTCCCGCGCCTTGTCGGCGTTGCGGCTCTTGATGCTGAGGCTCATGGCGGGGCGAACGAGGGAGAACTGCACCTCGGGGAACGCCAGGGGGGCCTGTTGCAGCAGGCTTTGCAGTACGTCTTCCTGCATCCTGGCCGGACGGTAAGCGATGAGAGGGGGCAACTTGCCCGCCTCCAGCCGATAGCTGAGCTGCTGCGCCTTGCCCTCCTTGTCCTGCCAGCCGACATTGAGCTGACCGCCACTGTTGGTGAAAGAGGTCTGCCCGCCCAGGGCCGGGAGGCTGATCAGCAGGCAGAGCAATGAAAGGGCGCCCCTTGCGGACATAGGTGTCTCCTGTCGGACATGCAGAGGTGGCGGGCTTTGTACAGCGACCCGACAATAAAACAGGGAGCCTCGGCTCCCTGTTGATTCTACTCGCTTTCTTGTCGCAGGCTTGTCAAATCCAGCTTGGCTGCTTCGCCTCGAAGGCGCTGATGGCGGCCTCGTGCTGCAGGGTCAGACCGATGGCATCCAACCCGTTGAGCAGACAGTAGCGACGGAACTCGTCGATTTCGAAGCCGAACGTGAGGCTGCCTGCACGCACCTGGTTGGCCTCCAGATCCACTTCGATCTCGATGCCCGGCTGGGCGGCGATCAGCTGGAACAGGGCGTCGACCTCCTCCTCCTTCAGACGAACCGGCACCATGCCGTTGTTGATGGCGTTGCCGTAGAAGATGTCGGCAAAGCTCGGGGCGATCATGGTCTTGAAGCCGTAGTCCGCCAGCGCCCAGGGGGCGTGCTCGCGACTCGAGCCGCAGCCGAAGTTCTCGCGGGCCAGCAGGATGCTGGCACCGGCGAATTGCGGTTTGTTCAGCACGAACTCCGGGTTGGGCTGCTCCCCTGCATCGTCCAGGAAGCGCCAGTCGTGGAACAGGTGCTTGCCAAAGCCGATGCGGTTCACTTTCTGCAGGAACTGCTTGGGAATGATGGCGTCGGTGTCGACGTTGGCGCTGTCGAGGGGAACGACGATCCCTTTATGCTGTTTGAAACCTGTCATCATGTTCTCCTTGTCGTTACAGCGCACGAATGTCGGCGAAGCGGCCGGTGACGGCGGCGGCGGCGGCCATGGCCGGGCTCACCAGGTGGGTGCGACCGGCACGACCCTGACGCCCCTCGAAGTTGCGGTTGCTGGTGGAGGCGCAGCGCTCCCCCGGTTGCAGCCGGTCGTTGTTCATGGCCAGACACATGGAGCAGCCGGGCAAGCGCCACTCAAAGCCTGCCTCGATGAAGATCTTGTCCAGCCCCTCGGCCTCGGCCTGGGCCTTCACCTGCTCGGAGCCCGGTACCACCAGGGCCTGTACCCCTGCGGCGACCTTGCGACCGCGGGCGATGGCGGCGGCAGCGCGCAGATCCTCGATGCGGCTGTTGGTGCACGAACCGATGAACACCTTGTCGATGGCCACGTCGGAGAGCTTCTGGCCCGGTTGCAGGTCCATGTAGGCGAGGGCCTTGCGGGCGGACTGCTGCTCCACCGGATCGGCGAAGGATTCCGGTGCAGGGATGGGCTCATTGACGGCAATCACCTGGCCCGGGTTGGTGCCCCAGGTCACTTGCGGGGCGATGTCGGCGGCGTCGAGCACCACTTCGGCGTCGAAGTGGGCACCTTCGTCGCTCTTGAGGGTCAGCCAGTAGGCGATGGCCTGTTCCAGCGCCTCCCCCTTGGGAGCGAACTCCTTGCCACGGATGTAGTCGATGGTGGTCTGGTCGGGGGCAATCATGCCCGCTTTGGCGCCGAGCTCGATGGCCATGTTGCACACCGTCATGCGCCCTTCCATGGTGAGCCCCTCGATGGCTTCACCGGCGAACTCCACCACGTAGCCGGTCCCGCCTGCATGACCTACCTTGCCGATGATGGCGAGCACCACGTCTTTGGCGCTGATACCTGCGGCCAGCTTGCCGTTGACAGAGATACGCATGGTCCTGGCACGGCCCTGTTTCAGGGTCTGGGTGGCCATCACGTGTTCCACTTCGGAGGTGCCGATACCGAATGCGAGCGACCCGAAGGCGCCGTGGGTGGCGGTGTGGGAGTCACCGCAGACGATGGTGGTGCCGGGCAATGTGATGCCGAGCTCGGGGCCCATCACGTGGACGATACCCTGGTACTTGTGGTTCAAGTCATAGAGACGAACCCCGAACGCCTTGCAGTTGGCGGCGAGCGTCTCCATCTGGATGCGTGCCATCTCGCCGGAGGCGGCGATGTCCTTGGTGGTGGTGGAGACGTTGTGATCCATGGTGGCCCAGGTCAGATCCGGGCGACGCAGCTGGCGGTTCATGGCGCGCAGGCCGTCGAATGCCTGGGGGCTGGTCACTTCATGCACCAGATGACGGTCGATGTAGATGAGAGGGGTTTCCCCTTCCACTTCCCGCACCACGTGGGCGTCGAACACTTTCTGATAGAGGGTCTTGGACATTGCTCGGTTTCCTTGTTATCGATGCCGTGGGATCAGATGCGCGCGGCGATCTGGCTGCCCATGTCGGCCGTGCTCTGCACCGGGTGCGTGGCGCTGGCCTGATGCAGGTCGGCGGTGAAATAGCCTTCTGCCAGGGTCTGGGCCACGGCCTGCTCGATGGCCTGGGCGGCGGCTTCCTGGCCGAGACTGTAACGCAGCATCAGGGCGGCGGAGAGGATCTGGGCGATGGGATTCGCAATCCCCTTGCCGGCGATATCCGGGGCCGAGCCACCGGCCGGCTCGAACAGGCCGAAGCCGGATTCGTTGAGGCTGGCGGAGGGGAGCAGGCCCATGGAGCCAGTGATCATGGCGCACTCGTCGGAGAGGATGTCACCGAACAGGTTGGAGCAGAGCAGCACGTCGAACTGGGACGGATCCTTGATGAGCTGCATGGTGGCGTTGTCGATGTACATGTGGTTCAGGGCCACATCCGGGTAGGACTTGGCGACCTCGGTCACCACCTCGCGCCACAGGATGGAGGAGGCGAGCACGTTGGCCTTGTCGATGGAGGTGACCCTGGCCTTGCGCACCCGGGCCGATTCAAACGCTATCTTGGCGATGCGCTCGATCTCGAAGCGGTGGTACACCTCGGTGTCGAAGGCCTTCTCGGTAGCGCCTTCCCCTTCACGCCCCTTGGGCTGGCCGAAATAGATGCCGCCGGTCAGCTCGCGCACGCAGGCGATGTCGAAGCCGCGATCGGAGATGTCGGCACGCAGCGGGGAGAACTGCTCCAGACCGGTGTAGATGCGGGCCGGGCGCAGGTTGCAGAACAGTTTGAAGTGGGCACGCAGGGGCAGCAGGGCACCGCGTTCCGGCTGATCGTTGGGCGGCAGGTGTTCCCACTTGGGGCCACCTACCGATCCGAACAGCACCGCATCGGCCGCTTCGCAGCCTTTGATCGTGCTCTGGGGCAGCGGTGTGCCGTGGTTGTCGATGGCGATGCCGCCGACGTCGTGACGGTCATAGTCGAGGGAGAAGCCGAATTTGGTCTGCACCTTTTCCAGTACCTTGATGGCCTCTGCCATCACTTCCGGGCCAATGCCGTCACCCGGCAATACTGCGATCCGATAACTGCTCATACTCTCTCCGTCTTGATAGTGTGATTCCGTTTCATCCGGGAGGCCGGTCTGGGCCACTGCCCTGGCCCCGGTCCTCCCCATGTCATGCTGTCATTTTGTCCGGCGGCGGGCTCAGACGGTTTCCGATTTGATGGTGTGGTTGCGCTCCATCTGCTCGGCCACCTGATCCGCGCGCCAGATACTGTTGATCACGTGGACCAGGGCCTGGGCCGAGGATTCGATGATGTCGGTGGCCAGCCCCATGCCGTGGAACTTGCGCCCCTTGTACTCGGCGACGATGTCCACCTGGCCGAGGGCGTTCTTGCCCTCGCCCTTGCCCTTGAGTTCGTATTTGTCGATGCGGATCTCGTAGCCGGTGATGCGGTTGATGCACTGGTAGACCGCATCCACCGGGCCGTTGCCGGTGGCGGCCTCGCACACCAGATCCTGGCCTACCTTGAGCTTGACCGAGGCGGTGGCGAGCACCGAGCTGCCGCTCTGCACGCCGAGGTACTCCAGCTTGAAGTGCTCGGGCTCCTCGTGGATCTGGCTGAAGAAGGCGAGCGCCTCCAGATCGTAATCGAACACCTGGCCCTTCTTGTCGGCCAGGGTGAGGAACTTGGCGTAGAGATCGTCGAGGTCGTAGCTGCTCTCGGCGTAGCCCATGCTCTCCATCCGGTGCTTGATGACGTGGCGGCCGGAGCGGGAGGTCATGTTGAGGTTGTTCTGGGTGAGACCGATGCTCTCGGGGGTGATGATTTCATAGGTGTTCTTCGCCTTGAGCACGCCATCCTGATGGATGCCTGAGCTGTGGGAGAAGGCGTTGGCGCCGACGATGGCCTTGTTGGGCTGCACCGGCATGTTGCAGATTTGACTGACGAGGGTGCTGGTGCGGTGGATCTCGCTGTGGCGGATGTTGGTGTGTACCCCGAGCAGGTCGGCGCGGGTCTTCAGGATCATTGCCACCTCTTCCAGGGAGCAGTTGCCAGCACGCTCGCCGATGCCGTTGATGGTGCACTCGATCTGGCGGGCCCCCATCTGCACGGCACTGATGGAGTTGGCCACCGAGAGGCCCAGATCGTCGTGGCAGTGCACCGAGATGATGGCCTTGTCGATGTTGGGTACCCGGTTGAACAGGGTGTGGATGATGCCGGAGAATTCGGTCGGCACCGTGTAGCCCACGGTATCCGGGATATTGATGGTGCGGGCGCCGGCCTTGATGGCGGCTTCCACCATGCGGCACAGGTTGTCTATCGGGGTGCGGCCCGCATCTTCGCAGGAGAACTCCACGTCATCGGTGTAGCGCAAGGCGTGCTTGATGGCGCCGACCCCCATCTCCAGCACGTCTTCGAAGCTCTTTTTCAGCTTGCTCTCCACGTGGATGGAGGAGGTGGAGATGAAGGTGTGGATGCGAAACGCCTCTGCCACTTTCAAGGCTTCGCCGGCGGCATCGATGTCTTTTTGCAGGGCGCGAGCCAGGGCGCAGACCCGGCTGTTCTTGATGTGGCGGGCGATGGTCTGAACCGATTGAAAATCGCCGGGGGAGGAGACGGGGAAACCCACTTCCATGATATCGACACCGAGCCGCTCCAGCGCCTGGGCGATCTGCAGCTTCTCCTTGACCGTCAAGCTGGCCGACAGCGCCTGCTCACCATCACGCAAGGTGGTGTCGAATATGATGACCCGATCTGACATGTGACTTCCCTCTTCCTAAGTTCGCTGCGTGCATCCTGCATGGCATAAAAAAACCCGTGCGGGGTGCACGGGTTTCTGTAAATTCCGGCTATGCCTTAGCCCGGCTACAAGGATCCCGCGCGAGGAGTCGCGATTAGGGAGAGCAGTAGTAGCGGAGCGGCAATACGCATGATGTCTCAATCCTTCCAGTCGATAACGCTACTACCAATAACGAGATTTTTATGCTGTGTCAACCGGAATGGACAGGTTCAATCCACTGGTTTATTTAATCGGATTGTAAAGGAGTGCAAATTCTCTTGTCCCATATTCGGTTCATGCCTGATTATCTGGTCATTCCTGCTGTACTCGATCACCCGCACAATCAGATCGACTTATCAGCCCTTGCTGAATTATCTGAGGTATTCCATGGAAAAACGCAGACCTGGCCGTCCAGTCGGACGTTCCGACATTCGTGACAAGCTGCTTGCCGCCGCACGCGAACGTTTTCTCAACACCCCCTACAGCAAGGTGACGACCCGCGAGATTGCCGAGCTGGCAGGCTCCAATCTGGCGATGATCCACTATTACTTCGGCAGCAAGGAAGGCCTCTACAAGGCGGTGCTGGGGGATGTGGCCGAGCCCCTTGAGCAAGCCTGGCACGACGAGAGCAGCAACCGCAGCCTGACCGATCTGCTCAACACCTACTATCAGGTGATGGCGCCCAACAGCGAGCTGACTTCCGCCATCTCCAGCGCATTGTCCACTGAAAAGAGCCCGGGGCGTGATTTTGTGCTGAGCCGCCTGCTGGATCGCCAACTTCCCCAGTTCGATGCCCTGCTCGAATCCATGCGCTCCAACGGCCAGCTGGCGGACAACCTGGACCCCGAGATGCTGAAGATCTCCTTCCTCAGCATGATGTGGCAGCCTTTCGTGATGAAGGATCTCTACGAACAGGTGTTTGGTCTGACGGTGGACGAGCACTTCATGAGCCGCCTCGCGGCCCACAACTGCCGCCTGATGGAAAACGGCCTGCGCGGTGCCCTGAACTGACTTTTTCGGGATGACGGATGAAAAAGGGCCCCTGGGCCCTTTTTTTCATCAATCTGTTATCTGGGCGTCAACGAAGTGTCATGCCGCCCTCCTAGTCTGCACTCAGGATGCAAGGGAGGGCCGTGATGAACAAGATCCAGCAATGGGACCTGCGGGTGTGCCGTGTCTGCCTGCTCCACCCCTACAATCAGCCGCAGGCCAGGATAAGCCGGCTTGTCTCCCGTACCGGTGACGGCCCCCTCTATGCCGTGGCGGCCTGCCTGCTCTGGTGGCAGGGGAGCGCCGGGCAGGAGGCGGTCAGGGTGGCGCTCTGGGCGTTTGCCCTCGAGTTGCCGCTCTACCTGCTGCTCAAGAATGCCCTCAAACGCCAGCGCCCGGCAGGGCTGCCTGTCTTCATCACCCCGTCGGATCGTTACAGCCTGCCCTCTGGCCATACTGCGGCCGCCTTTCTGATGGCGACCGTAGTGGCCGCCAGTTTCCCGCTCTGGGCACCGCTGCTGTTTGTCTGGGCCGCGCTGGTGGGGGCGTCCCGCCTGCTGCTCGGGGTGCATTATCTGAGTGATCTGGTGGCCGGGGCGCTGCTTGGCGGTGGTTGCGCCCTCTGGGCGCTGGGTTGGAGCCAGGGATGAGGATACTGTTCGGCGTTCAGGGGACCGGCAACGGCCACATCAGTCGTAGCCGGACCCTGGCGCGCGCATTGAAGAGCAGGGGCGTGGCGGTGGACTATCTGTTCAGCGGGCGCGCCGCCGACGGCTACTTCGAGATGGGGGAGTTCGGGGATTATCGCACCTTCCCCGGTATCACTTTCGCCAGCCATCAGGGGCGCATCTCGGGCTGGCGCACTCTCAAGGGACTCTCTCCCCTGCGTTTCTGGCAAGATCTGCGTGCCCTCGATTGTCGCGAGTACGATCTGGTCATCAGCGACTTCGAGCCGCTCAGTGCCCATGCTGCTCGCCGCTGGGGCAAACCCAGCCTCACCATCAGCCATCAGGCGAGCTTCGACTGGCCGATCCCGCGCTGGGGGGAGAGCGGCTTCAACCGTCAGCTGATGCGCCATTTTGCGCCGGTACGCCAGTCCCTGGGGCTGCACTGGTTCCATTTCGGCCAGCCCCTGCTGCCTCCCATCGTCGATCCCCTTGAGCCGGTGCCGGACAACCAGCAGATCCTGGTCTATCTGCCATTCGAGCAGACAGAGACGATCGCGGCCCTGTTGTCGCGTTTCAGCACGCAGTCGTTCATCTGCTTCCATCCCGAGGTGCGCAAGCGTAGCGAGTGGCGCAACATCCGCTTTGAACCTCAGGCCAGAGAGGGGTTCAAGCTGGCGCTGGCCGGTTGTCGCGGGGTCATCAGCAATGCGGGATTCGAGCTTGCCTCCGAGGCGCTCTCCCTTGGCAAGAAGCTGCTGGTCAAACCCCTGGGTGGCCAGTTCGAGCAGTTGACCAACGGCAGGACCCTGGAACTGATGGGGCTGGCCCAGTTGATGGACAGCCTGGATGCCAATGCGGTGCGAAGCTGGCTGGAGGCCCCTTCTCCTGGCAGGGTACGCTATCCCGATGTGGCAGGAGAGCTGGCCGACTGGTTGCTGGCCGGGGCCGGGGAGGAGGTGGGGGCGCTCTCCCGCCGCCTCTGGGGCAGGACTCTCTTTCCGGAGGAGGTGTGTGACAGCCTGGGGGAGCTTGCCAGCCGCACCGGTCAGGAGCGTCCCTGGTTATCCCAACTCAGCGCCTTTGACTAAACTGAGTCGATCCCACCACGGAGAGGACGGACACCATGCGCTTTACCAATGAAAACGGCGACACCATGACTCTGGCAGACAATCTCACCCTGCATGAGCTGCTCGACATGGGTGTCAGCATTTCGGTCTGCGAAGAGACGGATCCGGATCAGCAGATCTGGCTGGCAGAACCCGAAGACGAGCAGTGAAACCAGCCAGTTTTTGACGGCCCACCCCCTCGGGGTGGGCCGTTTATTTTGTTCCTGACCGACGCGGGCAGCATGATCCGCTGGTTGTTCCCCCCAGGGCCCCTCTTTGTTGCCCGTCTGGTGGCCAAGTCACTGAATGTTAATAGCTGTTTGAAATTTATGACTGTTATGGCCAGACAAAGCCGTGGACAAGCGTTCACGGGCGGGTTAAGTTGGTTTTTCACCCGCTTTTCGGGTGAATGATGGAAAACCCCTATTTTTCTACTATCGACGGCTCCGAACTCGCCTGATCTGCCTGCAGACAACAACAAGACTCGGATCGGCGCTGCCGGGAAGCAGCGGACTGTCGATAGCTTTCGCTTAACGGAGCAAAGCCTGGAGGGCTTTATCATGGAGATGTTATCAGGCGCCCAGATGGTGGTTAGAGCGCTGGAAGATCAGGGAGTGGAACACGTTTTCGGCTACCCTGGTGGCTCAGTGCTCGACATCTATGACGCTCTCTTCGAAAACGGCAAGATGGAGCATGTCCTGGTGCGGCACGAGCAGGCCGCAGTGCACATGGCGGACGGTTACGCCCGCTCCACCGGCAAGGTGGGCACTGTGCTGGTGACCTCGGGTCCCGGCGCCACCAACTGCATCACGGGGATCGCCACCGCCTACATGGATTCCATTCCCCTGGTGATCCTGTCCGGCCAGGTGCCGACCAGCATGATCGGGGAGGATGCGTTCCAGGAGACCGACATGATCGGCATCTCCCGCCCGGTGGTGAAGCACAGCTTCCTGTGCAAGAAAGCCAGCGACATTCCCGAGGCCATCAAGAAGGCCTATTACATTGCCGCCAGTGGCCGCCCGGGGCCCGTGGTGGTGGATCTGCCCAAAGACGTGCAGAATCCGAAAGAGAAGTTCCCCTATCAGTATCCCGAGTCCGTTTCCCTGCGCTCCTACAATCCGACCAAGGCCGGACACAAGGGCCAGATCAAGCGGGCTGCCAAGCTGCTGACCGAGGCGAGCCGCCCGGTCATGTACGTGGGTGGCGGCGCCATCAACGCCAATGCTGATCACCTGGTGACCAAGCTGGCGGAGCTGCTGAACCTGCCGGTGACTACCACGCTCATGGGGCTGGGCGCCTTCTCCGGCACCCATCCGCAATTCATCGGCATGCTCGGCATGCACGGCACCTTCGAAGCGAACAAGAGCATGCACAACGCGGATCTCATCTTCGCCGTGGGTGCCCGCTTCGATGATCGCGTGACCAACAATGTCAGCAAGTTCTGCCCCAACGCCACCATAGTCCACATCGACATCGACCCCACCTCCATCTCCAAGACGGTACAGGCCCATGTGCCCATCGTCGGCTCGGTGGAAACCGTGCTGGAACAGATGCTGGAAGTGATCCGCGAGTGCGGCTTTGACAACGACAAGCAGGCGCTGGCGGACTGGTGGGAGCAGATCAACCAGTGGCGTTCCCGCAACTGCCTGGCCTACGAGACCCATCCCACCCTGATCAAGCCGCAGCAGGTCATCGAGACTCTCTACAAGGTGACCAAGGGGGAGGCGTTCGTCGCCTCCGACGTGGGTCAGCACCAGATGTTTGCCGCCCTCTACTACCCGTTTGCCAAACCGCGCCAGTGGATCAACTCCGGCGGTCTCGGCACCATGGGCTTTGGCATTCCCGCCGCCATGGGGGCCCAGTTTGCCAACCCGGAAGCCGTGGTCTGCTGCGTCACCGGCGACGGCTCGGTGCAGATGAACATCCAGGAGCTCTCCACCTGCATGCAGTACGGGGTGCCCATCAAGATCATCTCCATCAACAACCGTGCGCTGGGCATGGTCAAGCAGTGGCAGAAGATGTTCTACGGCGGCCGTCACAGCCACTCCTACATGGAATCCCTGCCTGACTTCGTCAAGCTGGCGGAAGCTTATGGCCACGTCGGCATCGCGGTGAGCGATCCGGCGGAGCTGGAGAGCGCCATGGAGAAGGCCTTTGCCATGAAGGACAGACTGGTGTTCATGGACATCTCGGTCGATCCGGACGAGCACGTCTATCCGATGCAGATCAAATTTGGTGCCATGGACGAGATGTGGCTGAGCAAGACGGAGAGAACCTGATGAGACACATCATTTCAGTACTGCTGGAGAACGAATCCGGCGCCCTGAGCCGTGTGGTAGGCCTCTTCTCCCAGCGCGGCTACAACATCGAAACCCTGACGGTGGCCCCTACCGAGGATCCCACCCTGTCCCGCATGACTATCGTCACCATGGGGGATGAGCGGGTGCTGGAGCAGATCCAGAAGCAGCTGCACAAGCTGGTGGACGTGCTCAAGGTGTGTGACCTGAGCGAGGGTGAGCACATCGAGCGGGAGATCGCGCTGGTCAAGGCGCGCGCCGCCGGTGGTGCCCGTGACGAACTGAAGCGGCTGGCGGACATCTTCCGTGGCCAGATCGTCGACGTCACCCCCGAGCTCTACACGGTGCAGCTCGTCGGGACCAGCGAAAAGCTGGACGCCTTCATCAAGACGGCGGCCCAGACCAACGAGATCATCGAAGTGGTGCGCTCCGGTGTCTGTGGCATCTCCCGGGCGGACAAATCCCTGCGTCCCTGATGTGGCCGGATGTGAAAATAGTTGTTCAAGGGCTCTTCGGAGCCCTTTTTCGTGTCTGGCAGCGTTGCGGGCAAGTGGGGGCGCCGGTAGGGATGATGGCCACAGCATCAGGAGGTTATCGAGGGGGTGAAAGAGAAGGGGCAAGGGAGGGTCTTCACCTGTCATTTTCTTTCAAATGATCGGTAAACTATCCACAAAAGCTGTGGAAAACTCTGTAGATTAGCGGTGTGTCTGGCGTTAGTCGCATGATCTTAAAGGGATATTTCAATTTGATCCTGGCTGGATCGCATTTGTGCAATCCCCAGGCGAGGGTGTGAGCGTTTGCTTATCCCTCGAGCCTTGCCAAGGGCGGAACGCGGATCTGTCCGTGGATCCGGACGGGATCCCGACCTGATCTTGCGGATCAACATTTCTGGGCGCGAGTCATAAAAAAACCCGCCTTTCGGCGGGTTTATCATTGCATCGGACTGCGGGTCGATTACTCGGCCTGGGCTGCCTGGATGCCGGTCAGGGCGATGGTGTAGACGATGTCGTCCACCAGGGCGCCGCGGGAGAGGTCGTTGACCGGCTTGCGCATGCCTTGCAGCATGGGGCCGATGGAGACCAGCTCGGCGGAGCGCTGTACCGCCTTGTAGGTGGTGTTGCCGGTGTTCAGATCCGGGAACACGAACACGGTGGCCTTGCCGGCAACCGGGGAGTTCGGTGCCTTGGACTTGGCGACGTTCTCCATGATGGCCGCATCGTACTGCAGCGGGCCGTCGATGATGAGGTCGGGACGCTTGGCCTTGGCCAGCTCGGTCGCTTCACGCACTTTCTCCACATCCGCGCCGGCGCCGGAGGTGCCGGTGGAGTAGGAGATCATGGCCACGCGCGGCTCGATGCCGAAGGCGGCAGCGGAGTCGGCGGACTGGATGGCGATCTCGGCCAGCTGCTCGGCAGTGGGATCCGGGTTGATGGCGCAGTCACCGTAGACCAGCACCTGATCCGGCAGCAGCATGAAGAAGATGGAGGAGATCAGGGAAGAGCCCGGGGCGGTCTTGATGATCTGCATCGGCGGACGGATGGTGTTGGCAGTGGTGTGCACTGCGCCGGATACCAGACCGTCGACCTCGTTGCGCTCCAGCATCATGGTACCCAGTACCACGTTGTCTTCCAGCTGCTCGCGGGCAACCACTTCGGTCATGCCCTTGTTCTTGCGCAGCTCGACCAGACGGGCCACGTAACGCTCGCGTACGGCAACGGGATCGATGATCTCGACGCGGTCGGTCAGTACTACGCCCTGCTGTTCAGCGACGCGGCGGATCTCGTCCGGGTTGCCCAGCAGCACCGGACGGGCGATACCGCGCTCGGCACAGATGGCGGCCGCCTTGATGGTGCGCGGCTCTTCCCCTTCCGGCAGCACGACGCGCTTGTTGGCCTGACGGGCCAGCTCGGTCAGCTGATAGCGGAAAGCCGGCGGGCTCAGGCGACGGGAGCGGGTGGACTTGGCGGAGAGAGACTCGATCCAGTGCTTGTCGATGTGACCAGCAACGTAGTCCTGCACCAGCTCGATACGCTCGCGGTCATCTTCCGGGATGTCGACGTTGAAGTTCTGCAGGCTGACGGCGGTCTGCCAGGTGTTGGTGCCGGTGATCATGATCGGCAGACCGGTGGCCATGGCCTGTTGGCACAGTGCCATCACCTGGGGTTCCGGATGGTAGTTGCCAGTCAGCAGCAGGGCACCCAGCTTGACGCCGTTCATGGCGGAGAGGCAGGCGGAGACGATGACGTCGGAGCGGTCGCCGGAGGTCACCAGCAGGCTGCCCGGACGGAAGTGCTCGATCATGTTGTGGATTGAGCGGGCGCAGAAGGTCACGGTCTGCAGGCGGCGGCTTTCCAGCTCACCCTTGTTGATGATCTTGGCGGCCAGGTGCTTGGCGAGATCCTTGGCGCGCGGTGCGATCAGCTGGGTGTTCCAGGGGATGCAGCCGAGGATGCGCAGCGGGCTCTTGCCGAAGACCTGCAGCACTTCCAGGTTGTGGCCGGTGTCGGCGCCGTGGTGGTGCGCTTCGAACATCTCGGTCAGGTCGGGACGGGTCACGCCGTGCTCGTCAACCGGGGCACCCACCTTGTTGATGACGCAGCCCACGATACGCGGGTTGTTGACGCCACCGAAGTTGGAGCAGGCCAGCTCGATGCGCTCTTTGAGCTTCTGGCTGGAGTCGTTGCCCGGATGGGTCACGAACACCATGTCGGCGTCCAGCGCCTTGGCGACGTCGTAGTTCAGCTTGTTGGCAAAGGGTTGCTTGTCGGTCGGAACCAGGCCCTCGATCACCACCACTTCGGCACCGCTGGTCTTCACGTGCTCTTCGAAGCGGGCCACGATCTCTTCCAGCAGGATGTCGGTGTTGCTGGAGGTGATCATGTTCTCGGCGTAGGAGAGGGCGAACGGCTCGGGCGGGTTGATGTTGGCAGCGGCGCGGATCACGGCGGTGGAGCGCTCGGTACCGGTTTCACCCGGACGCGGCTGGGCGACCGGTTTGAAGAAGCTGACATTGACACCGTGACGTTCCATGGCGCGAACGACGCCAAGACTCACGGAGGTTACGCCGACACCAGTGCCGACCGGGATGAGCATAATAGTGCGTGCCACTTATTACCCCTTGTTCATTTTTTGGGATCAGGAAAAGGCCGCCCTGGGGCGGCCTTGCTCTACAGCTAATTTATGCGCCGACCAGTTCCAGCGCGTCGTGGGCGATGACCCACTCTTCGTTGGTCGGGATAACCAGGGCCTTGGTGGAACCAGCCTTGGTGATCTCGCCGCCCTTGCCGAAGCGAGCCTTCAGGTTGGCGTCGTGGTCGACGTCAAAGCCCAGCAGGCCCAGCTTGTTCAGAGTGATCTCACGGATCGGGGCGGAGTTCTCGCCGATGCCGCCGGTGAAGACCACGGCATCCAGACGACCGTCCATGGCGGCGGCGTAGGCACCGATGTACTTGGCCAGACGGTAGCAGTACACGTCCATGGCGCGCTTGGCTTCTTCCTTGCTGTCGTAGTTGTCTTCAACGAAACGGCAGTCGGAGGTGACTTCGGTCAGACCCTGCAGGCCGGATTCCTTGGTCAGCATGGTGTTGATCTCGGCAACGCTCATGCCCAGCTTGTCGTGCAGGAAGAAGATGATGGCCGGATCGATGTCACCGGAACGGGTACCCATCACCAGGCCTTCCAGCGGGGTCAGGCCCATGGAGGTGTCAACGGACTGGCCGTTCTTGATGGCGCAGACGGAGCCGCCGTTGCCCAGGTGGCAGTTGATGATGTTGAGCTCTTCCACCGGCTTGTTCAGCTGCTTGGCCGCTTCCAGGCTGATGTAGTAGTGGCTGGTGCCGTGGGCGCCGTAGCGACGGATGCCGTTCTCTTTGTAGAGCTTGTACGGCAGGGCGTACAGGAAGGCTTCTTCCGGCATGGTCTGGTGGAAGGCGGTGTCGAACACGGCGACGTTCTTCTCGGCCAGTTCCGGGAAGACCTTCAGGGCGGCACGGATACCGATCAGGTGAGCCGGGTTGTGCAGCGGTGCGTAAGGAATGGCGGCTTCGATGCCGGCAATGACGTCATCACAGATGCGAACGGAGGAGGTGAAACGCTCGCCGCCGTGTACCACGCGGTGGCCGATGGCGATCAGGTTCTTGGACAGTTCCGGGTTGAGCGGCAGGATCTTGTGAACGATGAAGTCCAGCGCTTCCTGGTGAGCGGCACCGGCACCCAGATCAGCGTTGCCTTTCTCGCCGTTCAGCTTCCACTTGATGCGGGCGTCGTCGAGGTTGAAGCATTCGGCCAGGCCGGACAGCAGGTCATCACCGGTGATTGCGTCAATGACAGCAAACTTCAGGGACGAGCTGCCACAGTTAAGAACAAGAACCAGCTTACTCATGAATAAATCCTATCGCAGATTGGGTTGGGTTGGAGGATGCGCCGGACGCGGTGCGTCCAAAAACTATCAACTTATCCTTATGAGGGTTGGCAATCTGTTGCTTGCCCCTTGTATAGTGATACAAGACCCGATATTCAGACGTCCCTGACTGGTCAGTGGCCGTGCCCCAGCGTAAAAATGGGCGTACAAAGGATAACCTGATTGTTGAAAAATAACAAAGTCATCCTCAACCTTTGTTATTGCCTCTCAAATATTGTCGAGGTTTTGCCGTTAATGCGTTCGAAAAGAGCTCGGAGGTAGCATGAGCATGAACATTTTTGGAACTAAATTACAGCAAGGCCGTCATTATATGACTCTTTGGCCGCGCCGTCCCGAGCTTAATTCCATGTTCCCGGAGAATCGGGTGATCAAGGCCACCGAATTCGCCCTCAAGGTGATCCCGGCACTGGCGGTGCTCAGCGTCATGGTGCAGTTCCAGTTTGGCGAGCTTCATTACTGGCCCTCCGTGATGGCGTCCGTGCTCTTCCTGCTCAGCCTGCCGCTGCAAGGGTACTACTGGCTCGGCCAGCGCGCCGATACCCGGCTGCCCCCCTCCCTCGCCACCTGGTATCGGGAGATAAACGGCAAGATGAACGAGCAGGGCGGTCAACGTCAGCTGGTGGCCCGTCCCCGCTACGAAGAGCTGGCCGATACCCTCAACGCCGCCTTCAAGCAGCTGGACAAATCCTTCCTCTACGAATGACTTTCCGGAGTCAGACTGACGACAAAGGCGCCCTCAGGCGCCTTTTTCACATTCAGGCGGCCAGCACCTTGCTGATCTCCTGGATGGAGAGCTTGTACTGACGGGGGCACTGACGCCAGACCGCCAGCATGCGCTGGTACTTGTCCCGCATGGCGATGTCGCTGGAGAGCTCATCGCAGGGGCAGGGCAGTTCGGGGAAGCGCTTGTCCACTTCCAGCAGGAAGCAGACGTAATCCGCCAGTTCCCGCTCCTGGCTGCGGCTGTAGCCGTTGAAGGCAAGGCGGCTCTCGTTGACATCGGCCCGGGCGCTGGCATCCAGGTTGCCCCAGGAGATGGCCAGTGCATGGTGCAGCTCCAGGGTGTCCAGCACCTCCTGGCAGGTGGCGAGATCCAGATGGCCGAAGCTCTTCTCCAGCTCGAGGATCTGCAGGCAGTAGCCGCGCTCGACGATGGTGCTGGCACGCTGGTAAAACGCCGCCTTTTCCGGATTGAGTTTGGCCAGGATCTCGTACTGGTTGCTCAGGATCAGGCGTTCGGTGTGGCTCATGTTCATGGGCTGTCTCGCTGGAAAATGAATCTGGGGTCACGTTAACCCATATCCAGGATGAATTTTTTGATCTGAGAGGGGAGGTTGGCGAGAAAAGGGGGGAAGAGGTGCCCTGGTGGGCCGCCAGAGAGTGGGGCTGATGCCGTGGTGAAACGAGCAGGGCCCGCCATGGCGAGCCCTGCAACATTGCCGCTGGTGGCTTAGCCCTTGACGAGGTCGAGCACCACCTGATGGTGATCGCTGGTCTTGAACTTGTCGAAGCGATGGGCAACCTTGCCCTCTTCGTCGATGAGGAAGCTCAGTCGATGGATGCCGTCATACTCCTTGCCCATGAACTTCTTCGGGCCCCAGACGCCAAAGGCATCGGCCACCGCGTGATCCTCATCGGCCAGCAGACGGAAGTTGAGGTTGTCGCGCTCCTCGAACTTTTTCAGGCGCTTGGCGCTGTCCGGGCTGATGCCGAGCACCACCACATTGAGGGCAGCCAGCTCGCTATTGACGTCGCGCAGACCGCAGGCCTGGGTGGTGCAACCCGGGGTCATCGCCTTGGGATAGAAATAGATCAGCACCTTCTTGCCGCGCAGGTCGGCGAGGCGAACCTGATTGCCGTCCTGATCGGAGAGGGAGAAATCGGGGGCCTGGGTACCAGCTTCTAGTGGTGACATGGGGTCTCCTCGGATAAACGCCGTCAGGCGTACTTGTGATTGACGATGAATTCGAACGACTCGGCGCCCAGTCCACGACAGAAATCGGCGAAGGCTGTCTTCGAGCCGGGCTCTTCTCCCTGCTTGGAGAGATTCAACTGAAAGTTCGCCTTGAGCAGGTTGAAGGGCTGCTGTTCCAGGGTGATGGTCTGCATGGCCTGGATGTCCCAGCCGTGATCGCTGAAGAACTGGGTGCACTGACTTACGATGCCCGGCTGATCCCGGATCAGCACCTCTGCGCTGGCGCTGATGTCATATTGCAGGGAGTGGTGGCGCTCGGTGCGTTTCATCATGGTGATGAGATCCCACTCCTGGCTGCGCAGTGGGAGGCTGATTTCCAGTTGCATCAGGCTGTTCCAGTCACCGGACAGCAGCATGATGAAGGTGAATTCGTTGCCGAAGATGCCAAGACGGCTGTCGACAATGTTGCAACCGCAGCCACTGACGTGACGGGTCACCTCATTGACGATGCCAGGCCTGTCCGTGCCGATGGCCGTTACGACCAGGTAGTGAGTCATAAATCGTCTCTCGTCCATTATTGAGAATGCGTTGACCGCGGGTGCCGGCACCCTGCCGTGAGGCCTCTTGTGCGCGCGTGCATTCATACGTTTTGTGCCGGATGGTAACACGGCTTGTCCCGTGCCTCCCTTGTTTTTCAAAAGGGGCAGCTTTACCATTACGCCCCTGAAAATCGGGAGAATTATCCATGTTACGCGGTAGTATTGTTGCGCTCGTTACCCCCATGCTGCCCTCGGGCGACATCGATTGGGTCAGTCTGGCAGCGCTGGTGGAATATCATGTGGATGCCGGGACCAGCGCCATCGTCGCCGTGGGAACCACGGGAGAGTCGGTCACCCTGAGCGAGCAGGAACATATCGCCGTGGTTGAGAAGACGGTGGAATACGCCGCCGGACGCATTCCCGTCATCGCGGGCTGCGGCTCCAACAATACTGCTCATGCCATCGCCCTCTCCCGGCGTTTCGCCACCATGGGCGTGGTGGCGGGTCTCTCGGTTACCCCCTATTACAACAAACCCACCCAGGAAGGCCTCTATCGTCACTATTGTGCGATCGCCGAGGCTAGTGGTCTGCCTCAAATTCTCTATAATGTGCCCGGTCGCACCTGCTGTGACCTCAAACCCGAGACGGTGGCCCGTCTGGCCAAGGTGCCCGGCATCATAGGTTTGAAAGAAGCGACTGGCGATCTTGGCCGTACCCCGCTGCTGCGCGAACTGTGCGGGCCGGATTTTGCGCTTTATAGTGGCGATGACGCCAGCGGATGTGATTTTATGCTGCAAGGGGGCGATGGTGTCATTTCGGTCACCACCAATATTGCGGCGCCCCAGATGGCCGACATGTGTCGTGCTGCCCTGGCCGGTGATGCCGGGCAGGCTCATGACATCAACAATCGATTGATGCCGTTGCATCAGACTCTGTTCTGTGAACCGAGTCCCATCCCGGTGAAATGGGCCTGTGCCCGGCTGGGATTGATGGCGACGGCGACCTTGCGTCTGCCCCTGACCGATCTCACCCCCGAGGGGGAAGCGGCGATGACGCGAGCACTGACGACTGCGGAGTTGATGGCGAGTGTTTAAAGCAAATGGAAAGGGAAATGCAGTGCGCCTGGTACTGAGTGTCGCGACGGTGGCCGTGCTGGCTGCCTGCAGCTCACCCCAGGAACGCAAAATGGCCAACCGTGGCTTCGAGTATGAAGAGAGCCGCCTCGAAGGCCGCGCCTTCCTTGTGCCCGCCGGGTTGAGTACCCCCGCCTTTAACAGCAATTTCGACATTCCGGCCCTGCCCGAGAGCAGCCGTGAGGGCGCCCTCGGGGCCAAGGTGGACGTGCGTCCGCCTGCCCAGTTGCTCACCGTGGTGCCCGGCAGCCAGGTGGTGGCCAATGCCAGCGAGCCGACCGTCGCCTTCTATGCCCTCAGCACCTCCCAGAGCGTGGAGCGCGATACCTGGGCCTTCCTGATGAACTTCCTGGCCGAACACAAGGTCACCACCGAGAAGCTGGATCAACAGGACGGCGTCTTGCAGACCGGCTGGTTTGACAACTCAGCGGTGCTCGATGGCTGGGCGGAAGATGACGATGACTTCAAGATCCGTCAGCGTTACCAGTTCACCCTGCGCAACGATGTGCAGCGCCACGCCATCAAGATGTCGGTACGGGTGCTGGATCACGAAGAGACCATCGACGGCGAGACCAGCACTGTGCTGACGCCGGCGGACGCCCAGCGTTATGCTACCCGCGCCCTGAACCAGTTCTCCCTTTATTACGACAAGCAGCTCAAGGCCCGTGAACAGCACAAGTCCAGCGATGGCATGGGGCTGGAGCTGGGTCTGGACAACAACGAGCTGAGCGCCTGGATTGCCGAAGGGTCGTTTGACCAGGTGTGGCGCCGCCTCAATCAGGTGCTGCCTGCCTATGGTTTCACCATCAAGGACACCCAGCAGTCCCTGGGCTGGATCGACGTGGAGTACGACGAGCCGGACAGCGAGTTCTGGAAGGCCAAGGGAGCGGAGCCGTTCAAGCTCGAGGAAGACAAGTATCGCTTCCAGCTCGGCGAGATGACGGGCGGCAAGACCTCCATCACCCTGTTCGACAAGGACAAGAAACCTGTCGCATCCGGTGTCATCTCCCAGATGTACATCAGCCTGTCCGAGGCCTTTGCCAAGGGCTTGGCCGATCAGGGGGCGAAGTAAGCATGGAAACAGGGGCCTCGCGCCCCTGTTTTGTTATGTCCGGGTTGCCGCAGGGCCAGCGTGCCGAGCCGGTTGCCCCGGGCCTGAGTACCTGATGATGTGAATCCCCCACAGACAGGGGTCTGGTGCCCCTGCCTAACTAGTCCCACAACAGGAAGTGTTATTAGCCATGAGTCTTGCAGATCAAGTATTGGCGGTGAACGACGATTTGCCGATCCGTACCGATAAACCTGTCCATTCCGGCAAAGTGCGCAGCGTCTACTGGTTGACCCCGGCAGACAGTGCCCGGCTCATTCGGGAGAAAGGCTATGATGTGCCGGCCGATACGCCCCTGGCCCTCATGGTGATCAGTGATCGCATCTCGGCTTTCGACTGCATCTGGCAAGGGGTGGACGGTCTGAACGGCGTGCCGGGCAAGGGCGCGGCGCTCAATGCCATCTCCAGCCACTGGTTCAAGCTGTTCAAGGAGCAGGGGCTGGCGGACAGCCACATCCTGGACATCCCGCACCCCTTCGTCTGGATCGTGCAAAAAGCCCGTCCCGTGATGATCGAGGCCATTGCCCGCCAGTACATCACCGGCTCCATGTGGCGTGCCTACAAGGATGGTGAGCGGGAATTCTGCGGCATCACCCTGCCGGAAGGGCTCAAGAAGGATCAGAAGCTGCCCGAGATCCTCATCACCCCGTCCACCAAGGGGATCCTCAAGGGGCTGGATGGCGTGCCGGAAGCGGACGACGTCAACGTCTCCCGCGGCGACATCGAGCGCCACCATCAGGCCTTCGGCTTTCGCTCCCCGGCGGACATCGACCGCTACGAGGCGCTGCTCAAAGAGGGCTTCAACGTCATCAGCGAGGCGCTGGCTGCCCTGGATCAGGTCTTCGTCGACACCAAGTTCGAGTTCGGTTACGTGACCGATGCCGCCGGTCGCGAGAAGCTCATCTACATGGATGAAGTGGGCACCCCCGACAGCTCCCGCATCTGGGACGGCGCAGCCCTTCGCGGCGGCGAGATCATCGAGAAGTCCAAAGAGGGCTTCCGCCAGTGGCTGCTGAACCACTTCCCGGATCCGGACATCCTGCTCAACAAGAACCGCATGCCCGAGCGCTTCGCCCTGGCCCGTGACAACAAGCTGCCCACCGAGGTGATGATGGATATCTCCCGCACCTATGTGGGGATCGCCGAGAAGATCATCGGTCAGCCGCTGGTACGCAGTGCCAATCCGAAGCAGGAGATCATCGAGGTACTGCGGGAGCAGTACGGCCTGATCGACTGAGGCCGACCGCTTTTTTTGCCGCAGGCGAACAAACGTTTGCCGGTGGCAGGGGAGGCGCTTGCAACGCAGATGACAAAACGGGCCCCATGACGGGGCCCGTTTTCATTGGGTTGTCCGGAGCGCTCAGCCATTGACCCGGAAGATCTGACCGGTCTGTACCCCCAGTACCGATTTCTTGTAGGCCTGGGCCACCCGGGCGGCGGGTACCGGCACGAAGCCCGGGAAGAAGTCGGCATACTTGCTCATGGACTCTTCCAGCACGGTGGGGCTGACCACGTTGATGCGAATGCCCCTTGGCAGCTCGCAGGCGGCCCCTTTCACGAAGTGCTCGATGGCACCGTTGATGGTGGTGGCGCTCACCCCCCAGTGGATGGGCTCCTCGCTCAGAATGCCGCTGATGAGGGTGATGGAGCCACGGTCGCTCAGGTGGGTAATGGCGGCCCGGGTCAGGTTGATCTGGCCCATCAGCTTGCTCTGAAGCCCCACCTGCCATTGCTCGTCCGTCATCTCGGTCAGGGCATTGAAGGCGACGCTGCCGCTGGCGACCACCAGGGCATCGAAGGACCCGACCTGCTCGAAGAGCGCTCTGATGGAGGCGGGGTCGCGCATGTCCACTCTGGCATCCCCCTGGCTGTGACCGACCCGGATCACCTGGTGATCCTGGGCAAGCAGTTCGCTGACGGCGGCGCCAATGGTGCCGGAGGCACCCACAATCACAATCTTCATATCTATCGCTCCTGGTTGAGATGAGTTGATGATAGCGGGATAAAAAGGGAGAAAAAGCGCTTATGATGAACCCATTGTTTCCATATTGGTGCTAATGATGGATATCACTCACCTGGCCAGTTTCTATGAAGTGGTGCAGCGGGGCAGTTTCTCCGCCGCTGCCGATGCCCTGGGGGTGAGCAAGGGGATGCTGAGCCGCCATGTCAGCGCCCTGGAGTCCGCCCTCAATGCCCAGCTGCTCCAGCGCACGACCCGCAGACTCAGCCTGACCGAGGCGGGGAGGGTGCTTCACCAGCAGGCCGGCGAGATCTTTGCCCTGGCCCGGGAGGCGGAGGAGGGGATCCGCGCCCTGACCGAGGAGGACAGCGGCCGCCTGCGCTTCACCTGCCCGGTCAGCACGGGGGACCGCATGGTGAGCGAGCTGCTCGCCCGTTTTGCCGAACTGTGCCCCGGCGTCCAGGTCGAGCTCAACTTCACCAATGCCATGATCGACATGAGCCAGGGGGAGAATGACATCGCTCTGCGGGCCATGGAGCTGATCCCCGACAACCTGGTGGCCCTGCCGCTCGGCAGGCTCAAGGATGTGGTGGTGGCAAGCCCCGCCCTGCTGGCGCGGGAGGGGATCCCCGCCACTCCCTATGAGCTGGGGGGGCGATCCTGCCTGCTGCAGGGCCACAACCCGGACTGGGAGCAGTGGCACTTTCGCCAGGGGGAAGAGGAGGCGCACATCCTGGTGCAGGGGCGAGTGCGGGCCAACCACTACAGCACCCTGCTGCAACTGGCCCGGGCGGGCATGGGCTTTGCCAAGTGTCCACTGATGCTGGTGGAGGCCAGCCTGGCCCGAGGGGAGCTGGTGGCCGTGCTGACGGAGTGGCAGACCGGCCTGCACCCGATCCATGTGCTGCACGCCCAGCAGCGCCGGGTGCCGCGCAAGATCCGGCTGTTCAAGCAGGTGCTGGCCCAGTGGTTTGCCGAGCGACCCCATTATCTGCTGGGGTGAGCCTGCATCCCGTTATTTTTCTGTCATCTGGGGCTGCTACCCTGCGCCCTTCATCGCGAAAGGAGAGTCAGGGAATGAAGCGTCATCAGGGTTGGGCAGGGGTTGCGCTGCTGTGCTGCGGCGGTGTGCAGGCCGAGGTCAGGGTCGAGGTGCCCCGGGATTTCCAGATCCTGGCAGTGAGCGCAGGCAAGGTGCAGGACGAGCAGCACGCCGTGCTGGCCGACGGAGAGCAGCAACTGCTGGTGCGTTATGAGGGGGTGATCCCGAGTCGCAACAGCAGCGACAACGATCGCCAGGTTCGCTCCGAGCCCCAGGTGCTTCGCTATGAGGCCCGCGGGCAGTCGGTGCGCCTGCAGGCTCCCGTGCCTGCGGACGAGGCCGGGATGGAACGCTACGCCAGGGCCCCTGTCCTGGGCCTGGTGGCGGGGGGGCAGCCCCTCGAGGTGCGCCAGGATACGCTGATGGTGCAGGGGATGCAGATCGGCATGGACTGGCATGCCAGGCTGATGGAGTACAACCGTGGCGAGGGGCCTGCCGTGCTCGCCGGTGCGGCGG
>NZ_CAWMFQ010000173.1:27376-33688 GCF_963866995.1 Aeromonas sp. ZOR0002
GATGTGACTGCTGCCGCCGTGGCGACGCCCCGGGCCTCCTCCGTGCCGGCCAGCGCCCTGGAAGGGCAGTTGCAACAGCTTTTCCTGCAGGCGGACCCCGCGCTTCGCAAGCGCTTCATCGGTTGGGCCGTGCCACGCCTTTAAGTTTGCTCCCCGTTGCAGTAACGTGGGCACATCTTTGATTCCCGATGTGCCCATGTTGATCAGCGAGGCCCCCATGTTTGAATTGCACCCCCGCCTTCAGGCGGATACCCGGATACTCGGGGATCTGCCCCTGTGCCGCGTCCTGCTGGCCAAAGACAGCCAGTATCCCTGGCTGATTCTGGTGCCCCGGGTCGCCAACCTGCGGGAGGTCCATCATCTGGCCCCCGAGCAGCAACAGCAGTTGATGCAGGAGTCCTGCGCCGTCGCCACCCTGATGGAGCGGGCACTCGGCCCGGACAAGATCAACGTGGCGGCCCTCGGCAATCTGGTGCCTCAGCTGCACCTGCACCACGTGGCCCGCTTCAGCTCGGATGCGGCCTGGCCCGGTCCCATCTGGGGTGCCTGTCCCGCCATTCCCTATGAGGAGCAGGCCTTGCAAGGGGCGGCTGCCAGTTGGCAAACCCGTCTGGCTACCCTGGATGGATTTCAGCCATTTCTGACTGATAATCCAGTCAAGTGAGAGGTGGCTCGCGCTTTGGGCACCGGGATCACGCAATCTGTTAGCGTATCGCGCCGGTGCATGGTGACATGGGCGACACGAGTGACAGCCCCATTATTTCGATCAGCAGGAAGGTTCCATGATAGTGACAAGATCCGAGGATGATGCCGTATTGACCACAGAGGACGTACTGCTGAGCCTGTGCAATTCGGTGACGAGCGTATTGAGTGCGGCGACCCAGACCCAGGTGCGCTTCTCCGGCATGGTGCAGCGGATCAGCAAGACCTGCCTCAAGCCTGACATCGGCTGTTTCGTGCTGTTTGACGGCGGCTTCTCCGGGCTGGTGGTGATCAACTTCTCCGCCGCCGCGGCCATGGAGCTCTACCAGAGCTACATGCTGAGCATGGGGCTCTCCAAGGAGGATCTTGCCATCTCCCACACCTCGGACGAGGTGAGCAACGTCATGGGCGAGCTGATGAACCAGATCGTCGGCAGCTTCACCACCAAGGTGGGGCGCGAGCTGCAGACCCACATCACCCAGAACCAGCCCAAGATGCTGGCGCTCAACAAGCAGGTAATGCTGAGCGTCGACACCAACCTCGACAATCCCGAGACCCGCCGGGTGACCTTCTTCACCGCCAGCAACAACATCTTCTATCTGGAGCTGGCCATGGACAAGACGGAGTTTATCCGGATCCATGATGGCGGCGTGCAGGAGGAGGTGGATCCCGACGAGCTGATCGCCCAGGCCAAGCAGTCAGCCAAACCGGCCCCGGCGGCCGCGCCGGCGAGCAACGAGCACGACGATCTGCTGGATTCCCTCGGCATCTGATGGTCGAGGGTTGTGCAAATGAAGAGGCCACCCCGGGGGTGGCCTTCTTGCTTGGGGCGGGTCAGAAGTTGTAAAGCAGCCCGGTACTGAAGCGAAGCGCCTCGGCATCGTAGAAGTCGATGTCGGAGTCGGCGCTGGAGTAGGCAGCGGTGAAGGTGGCGGCAAGGGGTTTGATGCCGAACAGGTTGTGCCAGAAGAAGGTGCCATTGAGGGCGAACTCGCTGGCATCGGCGCGCTGGCCGAACAGGGGATTCGCCTCGTCATACTTGCGCTTGCCGGCGTAGAGGTTGCTCACGATGGACCACTGGGAGGCGCGCTTGGCATAGGTCAGCTGCAGACCGGTGTTCTTGAAGCTCTCCGCACTCCCGTCCAGGCGGGCCTCCTTGTAGAGGAAGGCGGGCTCCAGCAGCTGGTCGCCGCCGAAGTGGTACTGGTAGGAGACAGCCAGGTCGTGGACCTTGCCGTTGCGGCTCAGCATGGAGGCGTAGTGGGTGCCGTGGGTCAGGTCATATTGCTGGCCGCTGCGCTCCTCGTCGAGCTCCACTTCCCGGCTGGTCAGGGTGGCGTAGACGTTGCTGCCCCAGATCCTGTCCCAGGCAAAGCGCACCCCTTTCGAGGTGAGATCGGTGGCGCTGCGGTCCACGCCGGTGGCGAAGGGATCGCTCCACACTTCCACCGGCATGAGGTTGAACACCAGGGAGGTGGCGACGATACCCTTGTCACCCATCTCCTGGCGCAGACCGAGTTGCTGGGTAAAGTCGAAGCGCACCGCGTCCTGGATGAGGTTGCCGAGGAAGACCTGGGTGCGGGTATCGGCGAAGGTGTAGCGGATATCGGCATTGAGCAGCGGGCTCAGACCGCTTTCGCGGCCGGGGGAGCCCAGATCATCGATACGGCTGTTGCTGTCGTCACCGGCATAGAAGTTGGACTTGTGGCTGCCGGCATTGACTCCGCCCAGCAGAAAACCGGACCAGCCGGTCTGGCGGGGGATCTCCCCCAGATCGGCGTGGGCGGTGGTGGCGACCAGCAGGCCAAGGCTCAACAGAACATGATTTCGCATCGGGTATGCTCCTGACATAACGAATGAGAAGGGTGACAGTGCGCCCCGGTATCCCGGTGGGACCGGTGCTGACTGAGGCATGGCAGGCATGCTACCCCAGCCGGAGTGTGACGTTAATCAATAATTGAATACGCGACGGACAAGAGTTCATGGCGCCGTACTGGTATCCTGTTTGCGCAAGAAAAGGGGAGAAAACAACGAGATGAAGCAGATCAAATCCTGGGCGCAATATTACGTCGACCTGATGACCAAGCTGGGACTGGTGCGCTTCAGCATGTTCCTGGCCACCGCCATCATAGTGCTGGCCGTTTCGATCCAGATGGGGGTGACCCTGTTTTTGCGCGGCACCGTGGACATCGTCGACCTGGTGCGCTCTGTCTTCTTCGGTCTGCTGGTGACCCCCTGGGCCGTCTATTTTCTCTCCATCGTGGTGGATCAGCTGGAGGACTCCCGCCAGCGGCTAACCCGGATGGTGCGCAAGTTGCAAGAGATGCGCGAGCGGGATCTCGAGCTCAACAGCCAGTTGCAGGAGAACATCAGCCGCCTCAACGCACAGATCGCCGAGACCAACCGGGCCGAGACCCTGCGCCAGCAAGCCATCGAGGATCTCGAAAACGAAGTGTTCCAGCGGGAGAAGGCCCAGCTGCATCTGGGGGAGCGTACCGCCCTCTTGCGCTCCTTCATCGACTGCTCCCCCGATCTGGTCTATTACCGCAACGAGGACGAGCAGTTCTCCGGTTGCAACCGCGCCATGGAGGAGCTCACCGGCAAGGTGGAAGCGGAACTCATCGGCCTGACCCCGTTCGATGTCTACAAGCACGACATCGCCAGCAAGGTGGTGGAGACCGACAAGCAGGTCTTCGCCCAGAACGAGCCGCTCACCTATGAGCAGTGGCTGGAGTATCCCGATGGCCGCAAGGCCTACTTCGAGCTGCGCAAGGTGCCCTTCTTCGACCGCTTCGGCAAGCGGCTCGGCCTGCTCGGCTTTGGTCGCGACATCACCGAGCGCAAGCAGTACCAGGACAAGCTGGAGAAGGCGAGTCGGGACAAGACCACCTTCATCTCCACCATCAGCCACGAGCTGCGCACCCCGCTCAATGGCATCGTCGGCCTGAGCCGGATGTTGATGGATACGCCCCTCGATGCCAGACAGCAGCAGCAGCTCAAGACCATCCACCTGAGCGCGGTGACGCTCGGCAACATCTTCAACGACATCATCGATCTGGACAAGCTCGACCGTCGCCGGCTGGAGATTGCGCCGGCTCCGCTGGATTTGCCCGCCTTCCTCGACGAGCTGGAGACGCTGTCGCGCATCCAGGCGGAGCAGAAGGGGCTCTATCTGCACTTCGACCGGGACGGCGACATGCCCCAGTTCGTGATGGCGGACGGCACCCGGCTGCGCCAGGTGCTGTGGAACCTGGTGGGCAATGCGGTCAAGTTCACCGATGAAGGGGGCGTCACCATACGCTGTCTCGCCCACGCCGCTGATGAACCGGGCAAGCTGGCGCTGCACTTCGAGGTGGAAGACACCGGGGTGGGTATTCCCCGCGCCCAGCAGGAGAAGATCTTCGCCATGTACTATCAGGTGCAGGGCAAGAAGCACGCCACCGGCACCGGCATCGGTCTTGCGGTCTCCCGCCAGCTGGTGCAGGCCATGGGCGGTCAACTCTATGTGGACAGCGACCCGGGCGAAGGCGCCTGCTTCACCGCCGAGCTGGAGGTGGACTGCGTCGAGCCCAGGGCCGCAGCCCCGGAGCCAGAGATGCCCTCCCTCGACATCCTGCTGGTGGAGGATGTGGAGCTGAACGTCACCGTGGCCTGCGCCCTGCTGAACAAGCTCGGCCATCAGGTCAAGGTGGCGCGGGATGGTGCAGAGGCGCTGGCCATGGCCAACCCGGATGATTTCGACTTGATCCTGCTCGACATCCAGCTGCCGGACATGACGGGGTTCGATGTGGCGGAGCAACTGCTCGCGCGCTACGGCGACAGCCTGCCCCCCATGGTGGCGCTCACCGCCAACGCCACCGGCGATCGCCAGTACTACCGGGATCACGGCATGCAGGATGTGATCAACAAGCCGCTGGGCTCCAAGGCGGTGCGGGAGGTGATAGGCCACCTGTTTGCGGATCTCGCCGGGGACGAGGCGGACGAGCAGGACGATGTCCACCATCAGGATGCCCTGCTGGATCTGCCCTTCCTCACCGATTACGCCAGCACGGTCGGCAAGCCGGTGCTGCTCTCCAGCGTCGAGCTGTTCGAGAAGATGATGCCGGACTACATGGCGGTGCTCGACTCCAACATGATTGCCAGGGATCAGGCCGGTGTGGTGGAGGAGGCCCACAAGATCAAGGGGGCGGCGGGTTCCATCGGCCTGCGCCGGTTGCAGCAGACGGCCCAGCTTATCCAGAGCCCGGATCACCCCGCCTGGTGGGAGAACGTGGAAGACTGGATTGAAACCCTGCGCCGGGAATACCCGGGTGACATCGCCCGCCTGCGGCGCTGGCTGCTCTCGTAGACACGACGCCTCAGGCAAGGAGCCACGACATGTATGACCGTTTGATCCCCCCCGAGCGCATTCACCCCTGGGGAGACGAAGACCTGCTGGAGGCGACGGAGCAGGACCGCACCCGCATCGTGCAGGCGGCGCCGGTGCGTCGGTTGCAGCAGAAGACCCAGGTCTTCCCGCTCGATGTGAAAGCCTCGGTGCGCAGCCGCCTCACCCATTCGCTGGAGGTGCAGGAGACCGGTCGCCAGATCAGTCGCCGCATCCTGGCGGCGCTGCCGGCCGGAGTGGTGTGCGAGGGGGCCTTCATCAATCTGGTGGAGATGTCCTGCCTGTTGCACGATGTCGGCAACCCGCCGTTTGGCCATTTCGGCGAGCAGGTGATGAGTCAGTGGCTTGCCCAGGAGCTGGACGGCCTCTTCGCCCGTGCCCACGACCAGTTGCCGAGCCCCCAGTGGGCAACCCTTCGCCAGGATCTGCTGGTGTTTGACGGCAATGCCCAGAGCCTGCGACTGGTGCACAGCCTGCATGAGCTGAACCTCACCCTGGGGCAGCTGGCGGCGCTGTGCAAATACCCGCAGCAGCCCCTGCCGGGTCTGCACCATCCACAGGGCTATGGTCAGCACCACGGCTGGACCAGCAAGCGCGGCATCTTCTTCAGCGAACAACCCCTCTATCGTGCCCTCGGCCAGAGCCTGGGGCTGGCCGAGGGGTGCCGTCATCCGCTGGTCTACATCATGGAGGCGGCGGACGACATCTCTTACTGCATCGCCGATCTCGAGGATGCGGTGGACAGGCACATCCTCACCCAGAGCGAACTGCTGGCAGCCCTGCGCGAGGCGGACGAGGGCGGTTACATGGCCGACCTGCTCGATGAGGCGCTTGCCTCCGGTCGGGGGTTCTTCCCCCATTTTCGCCAGCATCTGACCCGGGATCTGGTGGCGCTTGCCGCCCATACCTATGTGGCCGAGCACGATCAGATCCTGAGCGGGGCCTATCCCCAGGCGCTGCTGCACGGCCAGGCTCCGGCAGCCCGGGTACTCGATACCCTCAAGCGGGTGGCTCGCGAGCTGGTGTTCATGCGCCCGGAGGTGGAGGCGCTGGAGCTGGAAGGCTATGCCGCCCTGCGCGGGGTGCTCTCCACCTACGCCTGCCTGCTGGCCCTTCCCGCCAGCCAGTTCGAGCGGCTGCTCGCAGGCAACGGCGGGAGCGAGCTCTTCTTTGCCCGGCGGCTGTTCCACCGCCTCTCTGCCCGCCACCTCAAGGCGTACCGG
>NZ_CAWMFQ010000173.1:33705-41230 GCF_963866995.1 Aeromonas sp. ZOR0002
CGTTTCGAAAAGGAGAGCGAGCAGGAGTGGTACTACCGGGTGCGGCTGCTGCTCGATTATGTGAGCGGCATGACGGATACCTATGCGCTGGAGGAGTTCCGGCTGTTGTCAGGGATTTGACTGAACCTCTTTTTGGCCGCATTCCACCCATATGGGTGGGAGAGATATTGCGTAAAATTCGGTGTTTTTTTACACTGCGGCAACTTGTTCAACTTTCACACGGTAAGGAGACGACCATGCAACATTCCATGTTCAACGTTGCGTTCGATCGCTGCTCTGGCAGCGCGAAGACTCGTGCTCTTTATTTGCCGCGTGGAGGGGACAGGTAACACCTGCTTTTTTCATCACCCGCGGTTGTCCCGCAGGGTGATCACCTCTCTCCGGGGGAACCGCACGTTCAACTGGAGAATATTATGTCTATCGAACTCGCCCTGCTGCGCCACGTAGAGACCCTGGTTCAAAAAAGGATCACCCGGCTGGAGTGTCGCGTCAGCTACCTGCATCTTTCACCTGCCCTGCTCAAAGACATCGGGCTGGAAGGCAAGGAAGTGCAGATCGCCCACATCCGTGAGCGGGAGTTTCAAACCGGTTTCCGGCTCGGGAACCGAATAACCTGATGGGAGGGGGCCCGGCCCCCGACCTGGTGGATGGCAGGCCTGGGCCTGCCATTTTTCTTTCCTGATGAGCATTGTCTCAATTTAGTTGTCGCACATTGCGCCAAACACTCTATGATCCCCCTCCGTTTCGTATGGGAGTTGATAATGTTCCGCCGCTGCTGTCGTCTCATCCTGCTATGTGGTCTGGCTTTCTGGAGCCTGATGGTTGCGGCTGCGCCGGCGCAACTGGACCAGAGCAACTTCACCCTGGACGAACTGCACTGGCTTGCCACCCATGATGAACTGGTTGTCGGCATGCCTTCGGCGGCCTGGCCACCCTATGTCTATACCGATGGGCGCGGCAACTTCACCGGCCCCCTGGATGAGTTCGCCTCCCAGATTGCAGCCAGGCTGGGGGTGAGCCTTCGCTACCGTGCCTATGCCAACAATGCGGCGGTCCAGCAGGCCTTGCTGGATGGCAAGGTCGACATGTTGATCGGGGTGGCACCGAGCCCGACCCGCACCCTGCAGATGCAATTTACCTCCGAGCTGATGGCACTGCCCCGCGCCGTGCTGCTGACGGGGGGGCGGGAGAGCCTCTCCCTGGAGGAGGCCTATGGGGTGCGCTGGGTCTGCGTCTTCGGTGTCAGCGCCTGCGATGAGCTGCTGCGCCTTGGGATCTCGAACCTGATCACGGCCGACAGCCGGGACGAGGCGATCTTCATGCTCAAGGAGGGCAAGGCGGATGCCTACCTGGCCGAGCTGCCCATGCTGAACAGGCTGCAAGCCATGGCGGGCATGGCGCTGGCCAGGATCGACTGGATGAGGGATACCTCCCTCGCCATGGCCGTGGCGCCCAGGAATGATGTCTTGCAGGGATTGCTGGAGCGGGCCCTCGAGGACATCTCTCCCCTCGAGCGTCGCGCCATTCTGGAGGCGGGGGATATCCTCGACTATGCCCTGGTGAAAAGGAGCAGGGAGATCGTCTTCAATCCGCAGGAGCAGGCGTGGTTGCAAGCACATCCGGTCATCCGCTACGGGGTTGCCCCGGATTGGCCCGGGATGAGCGAGGTGGACGACAGGGGGCGGCTCAAGGGGCTCATTGCCGATCTGCTGACACTGATGAGCCAGCGTGCCGGGCTCCAGTTCACCCTGGTGCCGACCCGGAGCTGGGCCCAGAGCATGGCGCTCTTCCAGGATCGCAAGCTGGATCTCATCCCGGCCATGACTCCCACCGCGGAGCGTCAGCAGTTTGCCCGCTTTACCCCCAACTACGCGTCGATCAACCGGGTGGTCGTGGCGAGGCAGGGGATGGCCGAGCTCACCGCCGCCAGGGCCCTGAAAGGGCACAGGGTGGGCATGGTGGGGGGCTCGGTGGAGCAGGTCTTGCTGAACGAGGTGGGGGCCATCGCCGTGCCGGTGGCCAGCGATGCCGAATTGCTGCCCCTGCTGGACCAGCAGAAGGTCGACTATGTGCTGATGAGCACCACCACCTTGGAGCAGTCGCTGCAAAAGGGATTCAGCGACCGCTACCAGGTGGTCTTCTCCGGCAGCGACCTGCGGGTACCCATCGCCATGGCGACCCAGTTGCAGGACCCCATGCTGCAGCAGATCCTCACCAAGGTGTTGATCGCCATTCCCCCCGACGAGCTCTCCGCCCTGGAGAAAAAGTGGCTCTCCCTGACCATACAGACGGGACTGGATCCGAAGACGGTGCTGCTCTGGTCCTCCCTTGGCGGCGGCATCTTCCTGCTCTGCCTCTTGCTGTTCATGGGCTGGAACCGGACGCTGCGCCGCCAGATCAGCCAGCGGCGGGAGGCCGAGCGGCGGCTCGAGGAGCAGCTGGTGTTTGTCCAGATGATGCTGGATGCCCTGCCCAACCAGGTGGTGCTGACCAACGAGCGCTATGAAGTGGCAATGACGAACCGGGCGTACCGGCAGATGTTTCTCGGCGGGGAGAACCTGACGGGCTCCTATGAGCGGTTGCTCCAGGATCGATTGCCCGAGTCGATCCGTGCCAGGGTGATGGAGGAGGATGCCAGCGTCTGGGAGAGCGGAGAGGAGCTCCATGGCCGGGGCGAGATCCGGTTTGATGACGATCGCCTGCACCAGATGATATACACCAAGCGGCTCTTTGCGGGGCCCGATGACAAGCGGCTCGGGATCCTGACCGTGCTGACCGACGTGACCGAGCTGGAGCAGGCGCGGTTTGCGGCCCAGGAGGCGCAGACCCGGCTGACCCAGATCACCGACAGCATGCCGGGTCTGGTCTATCAGTATCACTGGCTTGGGCCGGGCAAGGGGCACTTCCTCTACACCTCGCAAGGGGTCAGGGAGATGGTGGGGGTCGAAGAGGACCTGGTCGGCATGGCGGTCACCGGTGCCTCCATCCTGGGGCTGACAGGCAAGGCGCACGAGGACTTCGTGGCCACGGTGGATCGTCATGCCCTGAGCATGCAGCCGCTGGATCTCGAGGTGGAGATCCGGCGCCAGGGGGAGGCGGGCTATTTGCAGATCCGTGGTCACTTCGTTCACCAGGAGGGGCTTGAAGGGGTCATATTGAACGGCGTGGTGCAGGACATCACCAAGCTCAAGCGCCAGGAGCTGGAGCTGCGCCAGGCCAGGCGGGTGGCGGAGGAGGCGACCCAGGCGCGCAGCCGCTTCCTCGCCACCATGAGTCATGAACTTCGCACTCCCATCTCCGGCATGCACGGCATGCTGGAGCTGCTGCAAATAAGTGCGCTGGACGACGATCAGCGCTACATGTTGCGCAATATCTCGACCTCCACCAACCATCTGCTCTATCTGGTGAACGACATCCTGGACTTCTCCAAGATGGAAGCCGGGCAGTTGCAACTGCACCCCCATCACTGCCGCCTGACCTCGGTGATTTGCGATGTCATCCGGGGACATGCGGCCCTGGCCTATGGCAAGGGGCTCAACGTGACGCTGCGGTGGGGGAAGACGGTGCCGGATCTGGCCTGCATTGACGGGATAAGGGTGGGGCAGGTGATCTCCAATCTGTTGAACAACGCGGTGAAGTTCACCGAGGCAGGGGCGATCGCCATCCAGGTGGATTATGAAGACGACCGGCTGGCCTTCCGGGTCCGGGATACCGGGATCGGCATCGCCCTGGAGCAGCAGCGCACCCTCTTCATCCCGTTCAAGCAGGTGGAGTCCGACACCAACCGTCGGTTTGGCGGCACCGGGCTTGGGCTTGCCATCTGTAATCAACTCACCCAGAAAATGGGGGGGAGCCTGACCCTGGAAAGTACCCCCGGAATGGGCACCTGCGTGACCTTCACGCTGCCCCTGGCCGAGTGCCAGTGGGAAGCGCCGCCCCTGACCGGTCAGGTATGGTGGTGGTTTGGGGAGGATGAGGGGCTGGAATCGGTGATGGCCAGGCTGGGCGCCAGACTGGTTCGCATGGAGGCACACCATTGGCAGCAGCCCCTCGAGGGGCATCTGCTGGCGCAGGAGAATCACCTGGAACAGGCCCTTGGCAGTGACTGGCTGGCCTGTTTGCAGCGTTCGAACCTCAAGGGCATAGTACTCTCTCCCCATGAGGCCCTGCGGGGGCGCATGGGGGGCGACGCCTGGTGGCGACTGGGACAATCGCCTCTCTACCCCGATCTGTTGCTGGAAACCTGCCAGTCACTGTTCAACCAGCAGGCGAGCCAGTCGATGGGGATGGAGGGGGAGAAGCTCAGGGGGCGGGTGCTGGTGGCGGATGATCACCCCGTCAACCGGGCATTGCTGACGAGACAGCTCGCTATCCTGGGGCTTGAATCCGAGGTGGTGGAAGATGGCGAGGAGGCGCTGCGCGCCTGGCAGGGGCAGGACTTCGCCCTGCTGCTGACCGACTGCCACATGCCGGTGATGGATGGCTATGCCCTCACGCGAGCCTTGCGGGATGCCGGGGACAGTGCTCCCATTATCGGGGTGACGGCCGATACCTCTGAGGAGGCGAGCCAGCAGATGCGTGATGCCGGCATGAACGACATGCTGTTCAAGCCCTACAGTCTGGATGCCCTGAGCCAGACCCTGGGACGCTGGTTGCCGACTCAGGAAGAACAGCTCGCCTCGGAGGCGCCCCGGCAAGCCAGGGTTCAGCTGCCAGGCATAAGCTGGTTGACCCTGTTCGGGGATGAGGCGGTGGCTCGCAGCATGGCCAGCGAATATCTGGACGCCAACGAGCAGGATGGCGAGGACATGAGGCTGGCGCTGGCCAGCCAGGATACCCAGGCGCTGGTGGAGACGGCACATCGCATCAAGGGGGCCGCGCGCATGGTAGGACAGCAGGCATTGGCAGAGGAGGCGGCCCGGCTGGAGGCGGCGGCCAGATTGAAACAACTGGACAAGCTCGATGACCTGGCCAGGGCGGTACAGGCATTGATGGACTCTATCAGAGGTGAAACGGGGTTATGGCTCGATGAATAGCGCACGGCATGAGTTGGCGATCATGGTGGTGGAGGATCACAACTTCCAGCGCAAGGCCCTGATGCACCAGATCCGCGGACTGGGCTACGGCAACCTGCTGGAGGCGCAGGACGGGGAGGAGGCGCTGGCACAGTGCCAGCACCACAGGGTCGACATCCTGTTCTGTGATCTGCGCATGCCGGGCATGGATGGCATGGCGCTGCTGCGCCGCCTCTCCCTTGGCGGGTTCCGCGGCGGCATCGTGCTGTGCAGCGCCCTGGAGGATGACGTGGTCGATGCCGTGCTGCGCATGAGCCGGGCCTATGGCCTGCAGGTGCTGGGGCGCATCGAGAAACCCGCGTCTCCCCAGCAGATCGCGCAGCTCATCGGAGCCTGGCGGCCCCAGCAGGTGCGCAGCCAGGAAGAGGATGGTTATCACCTGACCCTGGATGAGCTGCGCCGGGCGCTGGATCAGGACCAGTTGCTGCCCTGGTATCAACCCAAGGTGGGTTTTCACAACGGGGAGTGGCTCGGCATGGAGGCACTTGCCCGCTGGCAGCACCCCGAATATGGCCTCATCTCGCCAGCCCGTTTCATCCCGCTGGCGGAGCACAACGGGCTCATCGACCCGCTCACCGAGGTGATCATCGGCAAGGCGCTGCGGGACGGCCACCTGTGGGAGAAGACCGGGCTCTCCCTGAACCTGTCGATGAACCTCTCCACCACCTCCCTCATCGAGGGGGATCTGTGCAACACCCTGCTCAGCCACTGCCAGCGCTGGAGCATCAACCCCGAGCTCATCACCCTCGAAGTGACCGAGAGCGCCTTCGTCAAGGATCTCGGCAAGTCGCTGGAGGTGCTGACCCGCTTGCGGATGCACGGTTTTGGTCTCTCCATCGATGATTTCGGGACCGGCTACTCCTCCATGCAGCAGCTCGCCCTGCTCCCCTTTACCGAGTTGAAACTGGACAGATCCTTCGTGGATCGCTGCTATGAAGATCCCTCTCGCCTAGCCATCATCGAGTCCAGCATCGAGCTGGCTCGCAAGTTGGGCTTGAAATCGGTGGCCGAGGGGGTCGAAGATGAGGCGACCTGGCAATTGCTGGCGAAGCTGGGGTGCGATCAATGCCAGGGCTTCTTCTCCGCCCGCCCCATGCCCCGCGAGGAGCTGATGGGGTGGCATCAGGGTTGGCAGGCTCGTTTGCCCGCGCTCATCAGACGCTAATCCCGGGCAGGATGCCCGACGAATTCCAAGGATGGCCATGAAAATATCAAGCAAGTTGTTGTTGAGCTTCTGTTTTATCAACCTGCTCATCATTCTCTCCTCCGCCCTTGTCTATCATCAGCTCGGCCGGATCGAAGGCTCGCAAGATGCCTTGCTGGCCCAGGCCCTGCCCGCCCTGCAGCGGGACGAGGCGAGCCAGAAAGCCCTGATTGCCACCGTTTCATCCCTGCGGGCCTATCTCATCCTCGGCAAGGATCCGGCACAGGGTGATCGCATCAAGCAGGAGTGGGAAGAGGCCTGGCACGCCATCGATCGCCAGCGTTTCACCCCCGACCTGACCCGGGCACTCAAGGATTTCAAGGGGGCACAGTCACAGGTGTGGGCCCTGGCTCACACCGAAGAGAACCTGCCCGCCCACACCCTGATGCTGCTGGAGGCCGGCCCCCTGGCGGAATCGGCCCTCGATCAGTTGCAGTCTTTTGCCAATGAAGAGGTGGCGACGCCCCAGGCGACGTTGCCCGGTGACAGGCGCCTGCTGCTCAAGCAGGTGGGGGATGCCTACAACAGCCTGGGCAATGCGCTCTCCGCCCTGCGGGATTTCCTCATCTCGGGGGAGAAGGAGTACCTGGACAAGTACCGGGACTACTACCAGTTCCACCAGCAGCGGGTGGCCGAGCTGAAACAGCAGGAGGCCAACTTCACCGAGGCACAAAAGGGGCTCTGGACGCTCTTTGAAGAGATGTCAGCCCCCTTTGCCGAGCTGGTCGGCCAGGTGATCGAGAAGCGCCAGGCCCCGGACTGGGACAGGGCCAACCACCTGATGGCCACCGAGATAGAGCCCGCCCTGACCCGGCTGGCGGATCAGCTGGCGACTCAGGTGACCCATACCCGTGCCGAGGTGGACAAGATGGCGGGGGAGATGGCGGCCGCCAGTCAGACCATTCACCGCACCCTGCTGCTGGCCACCACCAGTGTCATCCTGCTGGGCACCCTGGTGGCCCTGCTGTTCAGCCGGCGCCTGACCCGGGACATCGCCAGCTTGGTGAAACGGGCGGGCCTGGTGGCCGATGGCCGCCTCCCCGTCACCCCCTTGCCCGTGCTTCGTCAGGATGAGCTGGGAGGGCTCACGGGCTCCATCAACCGGATGTCGGCACAGTTGCGCGAGCTGGTGGGGGAGATCCAGGGGGCGGTCGGTCAGGTGGAAGGGGCTGGCCGCGAGGTGGGCCAGACCACCAATGCCATCGTGGATGATCTGGCGAGCCAGAATCAGCGGCTCGATGCGGTG
>NZ_CAWMFQ010000173.1:41250-51527 GCF_963866995.1 Aeromonas sp. ZOR0002
CAGCCGCCATCGAGCAGATGTCGGTCAGTACCCGGGATGTGGCGGGCAACATTGCGGACGCGGCGGGAGCGGCTCGCCAGACCGAGCAACAGGCAAGGGAGGGGGAGCAGGCCCTCGCCCGCATGGGGACCACCATGGCGCAGATTGGTGCCATGATTGCCCAGGCAAACCAGGCGATGACGCAGCTCAGCAGCCAGAGCGAGCAGGTGGGGAGGGTCACCGAAGTGATCGCCACCATTGCCGAGCAGACCAATCTGCTGGCACTCAATGCGGCCATCGAGGCGGCGCGGGCCGGTGAGCAGGGACGGGGATTTGCCGTGGTGGCCGATGAAGTGAGGCAGTTGGCCAGCCGCACCAGCGCATCGACCATGGAGATCAACCAGACCATTGCCAGCATCCAGCAGCAGACCCGGGAGACCGCGGATACCGTGGGCAGCGGTACCCTGCTGGTGGAGCAGGGGCGCGGTGCCGTGGCCTCGGTGACCGAGACCCTGGAGTCGATGGCGACGCTGGTGCAGGATCTCAGCGGCCAGCTTGCCGCCATCGCCACCGCCACCGAGCAGCAGTCAAGGGCGGCGCAGGAGGTGGCGGGCACGGTGGAGGAGATTGCCGGGCTCAGCCATCAGTCCAGCGAGCATGGCCAGCAGGGGGAGCAGATCGCCGCCCGCCTGACCCGGGAGACGGGGAGACTGACATCGGCCATCAGCCGATTCGAACTGGATGCCTGACGCAAGGGAGAGAAAAACGGGGCAGACCTCTGGGTCTGCCCCGTTTTTTTCGGCCCGATAACCTGGTGGTGGAAGAATGCACGACGCAGGTGCGGTCCTGACCGTTCGGGAGCAGGGGGATGGTGTCTTGTGTACTGCCCTGTGGCTCTTTCTGCCGGCAGTACGGGTCACTCCAGGCGGCGGAAGGCCTGGTTTTCGAAGCTGCTGCAGGTCTCCTGGTTGAGCAGGTTGACCAGCAGGATGGCCCGCTTTTCGCCATCCGGCTCCAGATAGATGGCTTCAAACCCGGCGAGGGGGCCGGATTCGATAAGTACCTTGTCTCCCTGGGTCGGCAGACGGGCATAGCTGGCGCGCGCCTCGTCGCTGTCGTCCCGGCTCATGAGCCGGTAGATCAGCTGGCTGCTGACGGGGGTCCACTCCTTGCCGAAGTGGATGATGCGACTGATGCCCCGGGTCGATTTCAGGGTGACTGGGGTGACCTCTTCCAGATCCACGTAGATGAAGAGGTAGTTGGGGAACATGGGCTCGCGCTGGGGCACGCGCTTGCCTCGCCGCAGTTTTTCAATCTCGACCATGGGGTAATAGGATTCAACGCCCTGGGCTGCCAGATGGGCGCGGGCGCGGGCCTCTTCCTTGGGTTTGCAGTAGGCCAGATACCATTTCTTCATTGTTGTTCTGTTTTTCGTGTTGCCGTGCTTCTGGCTATGATAACGGGGGTAAAAAAAAAGGCCACGCTTGACGTGGCCTTTTTTCCAGAGTGAGTGATTACCAACCTTTCACCAGACCGCCCTTGAACAGTTCGGTTCCCTTCTTGAAGACCTCGTCGGTCTGGAAGGACTGGACGAACTCCTTGACCTTCTCGTCGTCCTTGTTGTTCTCGCGAGCAACGATCAGGTTGACGTAGGGGGACTCCTTGTCTTCGACAAACAGGCCGTTCTCGGTCGGGGTCAGACCAATCTGACCGGCGAAGGTGTTGTTGATGATGGCCAGATCCACGTCTTCCAGGGAGCGCGGCAGTTGTGCGGCTTCCAGCTCGACGATCTTGAAGTTGCGCGGGTTGCTGGCGATGTCCAGTACGGTCGCTTCCAGACCGGCACCCTCTTTCAGCTTCAGCAGGCCCTGCTTCTCCAGCAGGATCAGGGAGCGACCCAGGTTGGTCGGATCGTTCGGCACCGCGATCTGGGCACCGTCTTTCAGCTCGGACAGGGCCTTGACCTTCTTGGAGTAACCGGCGATCGGGTAGACGAAGGTGTTGCCGACCGGCACCAGCTTGAAGCCGCGATCACGGATCTGGGCATCCAGGTAGGGCTTGTGCTGGAAGGCGTTGACGTCGACGCTGCCGTCGTTCAGGGCCACGTTCGGGGTGACGTAGTCGGAGAAGGTGACCACTTCGACGGTCAGGCCGTATTTTTCCTTGGCCACCTTGGCCGCGGTCTCAACCAGCTCGGTCTCGGGACCGGCGATGGCGCCCACCTTCAGGGTCTTGTTCTCTTCTTTCTGGCCGCAGCCGACCAGTACCAGGGTTGCCAGCAGCGCAGCTGCTGCGGATTTGATGCCCAATTTCATAAAAACCTCCTGTCAGAAATCGACGATTAACGATGATCACATTGTTTGACCAGGCGCTCACCCGCGCTCTGGATGAGTTGAACCAGCACAACCAGAATGACCACGGTGACCAGCATGACGGTGGGATCGAAACGCTGGTAGCCGTAGCGAATACCCACATCACCGAGACCACCGCCTCCGATGGCACCAGCCATGGCGGAGTAGTTCACCAGGGTGACGAGGGTGATGATGACGCTGTTGAGGATCCCCGGTAGGGCCTCGGGCAGCAGCACCTTGGCGATGATTTGCAGGGGCTTGGCCCCCATGGCCTTGGCCGCTTCCAGCAGACCGTCAGGCACCTCCATCAGGGCCCCTTCCACCAGGCGGGCGATGAAGGGAATGCAGCCCACGGTCAGCGGCACGATGGCGGCGATGGTGCCGATGCTGGTGCCGACGATGAAGCGGGTCAACGGAATGATGGCGACCAGCAGAATGATGAAGGGCACCGAGCGACCGACGTTGACGATGACGCCCAGGACCTTGTTGAGCAGCGGATTGGCCAGGATCTGGCCTGCCTTGGTCACGTGCAGCGCCACGCCGAGCGGCAGGCCGAGCAGGCAGCCGAACAGGGCGGAGGCAAACACCATGATGAGGGTGTCGCCCAGAGCCGAAATCAGCAGATTAATCATTGCTTCGGACATAACCCATTACCTCCAGCTGAATGTGGTTGTCGATGAGGAACTGCTGGGTGGCCTCGCACTGGGCCTCGTCCCCGAACAGTTCCGCCAGCAGGAAGCCGAACTTGACGCCACCGGCGTATTCGATGTCTGCGCTCAGGATGCTGATGTCGATGTTGAAACGGCGGCTCGCCTCGGAAATCAGCGGTGAATCCACCGTGGTCCCGGTAAAGCCGAGCTTCACCAGGGGATAGCTGCCGGGCACCCGGTCGCTACTCATCCGATCCTGATACTCCTGGGGCACTTCCAGGTGGATGGTGGAGTGGATGAAATCCCGGGCCAGCTGGGTCTTGGCATTGCTGAAGAACCAGGCCACTTCCCCCTGTTCGATCAGACGGCCGTCGCTGATGATGGCCACTTCGTCGCAGATCCCCTTCACCACGTCCATTTCGTGGGTGATGAGCAGTATGGTGAGCCCCAGCTTGACGTTGATCTCCTTGAGCAGGGTCAGGATCGAGCGGGTGGTCTGGGGGTCGAGGGCCGAGGTGGCCTCGTCGCACAGCAGGACCTTGGGAGCCGGTGCCAGGGCTCGGGCGATGGCGACGCGCTGCTTCTGCCCGCCGGAGAGCTCGGACGGATAGGCGTGGGCACGGGCTTCCAGCCCGACCAGGGCCAGCAGTTCGCTGACCCGGCTCTGGATCTTGTCCTTGCTCCAGCCCGCCAGCTCTAGCGGGAAGGCGATGTTGGCGGAGACGGTGCGAGAGGCCAGCAGGTTGAAGTGCTGGAAGATCATGCCGATCTGGCGGCGAGCCTGAGTCAGATCCCGCTCGCTCAGGGCGACCAGGTCCTGGCCATCGACGATGACCTGCCCCTCGGTGGGGCGCTCCAGCAGATTGACGCAGCGGATGAGGGTACTCTTGCCGGCACCGGAGGCACCGATCACCCCGAAGATCTTGCCTTGGGGCACATGCAGGCTCACGTCACGCAGGGCGTGCACGGCATCACTGCCTTTACCGTAGACTTTGTTGAGACCGATCAACTTAATCATGGATTCTTCCGTGCTAACAGCCTTAAAGCACAGGGCGCTACAGGCGGGTAAATTGGGCAGAGGTTTCACTGGGTAGCTCTGTCATCATGGAGGATGATGCTAAGATGTCCGGATGGCTGTGTCAACGCATGTTTTTACGTCTAGACGTCTAAAAAATGGATAAGGATTCCCGCCATTTGACTATGGTGTGGAGGTATCACCACCAGCATCAATATTAGATTCCGATTTGATGACTCTAGTCCGAATATAAGCTGGTAAATATCTCTTATGTCGTCGATTTGATGTTTCCCCTTCGGACAAGGTGCCCGGTTGTCCGGGCAGCCTCGCTGCCGGTTTCCCCTTCCTCCTGCAGTCTCTTTTTCTGCTTTCTTTTCCATCTCCTTGATGCAGAACAATAAATGACCAGTTCGTGGCCGTGTCGACATGCCAGCTCCCTATACTGGTTGAAGGTGGATGCCAGGAGGGAGGCGAGATGCGATTCCAACAGATCAAGGACCTGATGCTCTATCTCGAGGAGCTTCATCATCGGCAAGGGCGCATTTACGGGCGCCAGATCCCCCGGGTGGATGCTGAGCGCAGCAGGATGTTGCTGGCCTATCTGCAAGGGCGGGAGGATGCCGCGGCGGCTCATCTGCACGATTATCGCGAGCAGATGGGCAGCGCGGTGAAGGAGACCTGGCTGGATCAGGGGTTTGGCGAGGATCTGCTGGCCGAGGGGGATCGTCTGGCGCTGCCCGCCACAACCCAGCCCGCGGAGATAGTGGCCCTGGTGTCACGCCAGGAGGAGAGGCTCATCGGCGAGCTGGAACGTCTGGCCCGGGAGTGCCCCACGCCCGACACGGCGGCGCTGCTGAAAGCCCTGGCCTCCATGGCCCAATCCCGCCTGACCCGTCTGGTACACGGTGCTCATCGCCTCGACGATCTCTGAGCCCGGATGAGAGAGACCCGGCACGGGCCGGGTCTTCTGATGTTGCTGGCGGTCAGCCCCCTTGCCGGGCCGCGCCATAGAGGGCGGCGCCTATGATGCCGGCCTGGTTGAGGTTCGCGGCCGCCACCAGGGGAGCCCGGGTCTCAATCTTGTCGATGAACTTGTCGAGCTTGGCGGCGCTGCCGCCCCCCAGGATGAAGAGGTCGGGGGAGAACAGAAACTCCAGGCGAGCCAGGTATTTGTTGAAACGTTTGCCCCAGCGGCCCCAGGAAAGATCCTCGCGCTTGCGCACCGCATCGGAGCAATAGTGTTCGGCCACCATGCCTTCCAGCATCAGGTGACCCAGTTCGGTATTGGGCAGCAACTGGCCATTGACGAAGACGGCGGTACCGATGCCGGTGCCGACGGTGATGAGAATGATGACCCCCTGGCGATCCTGCCCGGTGCCAAAGCGCATCTCCGCCAGACCGGCCGCATCGGCGTCGTTCAGGACATGGCAGGGCAGGCCGGTCACATCGGCAAACAGGTGGGCGGCATCGGTCTCAATCCAGCTCTTGTCGATGTTGGAGGCATTCTTGGCGATGCCGTTGTGGATGGTGGCGGGAAAACCGCACCCCACTGGGCCCTTCCATTGGAAGTGCTCGACCAGCGCCTTGAGGGTGTGTGCCACGGCGGCCGGGGTTGCCGGTTGCGGTGTGGCGATGCGGTGGCGTTCGCCAATCAGCTCCCCGGTTTCGGTGTCGACCAGGCAGCCCTTGATCCCGGACCCCCCAATATCTACTCCCAGCATCTGCATCAGAATCTTCCTTTTATTGTGCCGATGTTCAATGGTCGGCAGAGCATGAAAAAATGGCTGCGATCCGGCAAGTGCCAGATCACTTATGCGTGATCCGGCAGACCTTTTTCGATGCAGCGGATCAGCAATCGCGTCTTTTTATTCTCTTCCTGCTGACGCCTGGCCAGGGTCGCCAGCGCCCACTCGATATGCTCGGCCACCATGGGCGCCGCCTCAGGCAGCGCCTGTTGCAGGGTGGCCAGGACCTCGCTGCTGGCCGGCCCGTTGCCAAGGGCCACCGCCAGGTTGCGGCGCCAGCGATGATAGCCGATGCGGCGGATGGGGCTGCCTTCCGTGTGTTTGAGAAATTCGGCCTCGCTCCAGCCCCACAAGGTCAAGAGGGGCGGGCGGTGCAGATTGGGGCGCGGACTGAAATCGGGCTCCGGGCTGGCATCGGCATAGCGGTTCCAGGGGCAGATGAGCTGGCAGTCGTCACAGCCATAGATGCGATTGCCCATGAGCGGCCTGAACTCCTCGGGAATGGGGCCGTCGTTCTCGATGGTGAGATAGGAGATGCAGCGCCGTCCGTCCACCACATAGGGGGCGATGATGGCACCGGTGGGGCAGATGTTGATGCAGGCCACGCACTTGCCACACTGCTCCTTCTCCACCGGGGCATCCACGGGCAGCGGCAGGGCGATGAGCAATTCTCCCAGAAAGAAGAAGGAGCCGGCGGACTCGTTGAGCAGGAGCGAGTGCTTGCCCACCCAGCCAAGGCCGGCCTTGGCCGCCAGCGGCCTTTCCAGAATAGGGGCCGAGTCGACGAAGGGGCGCCACTCGCCCAGGGTTTGTCCCGTCGCCTGCAACAGGGTTTCGCACCGCAGCTCGATGCGCTCCCCCAACTGTTTGAGTCGATTGCGCAGCACCTTGTGGTAGTCGCGGCCGAGGGCATAGCGGCTGATGTAGCCGAGGGTGGGATCGCGCAGGGTGGCGGCAAAGCCCGCCTCGAACGGGAGGTAGTTCATCCGCACCGAGATGACCCGCAAGGTGCCCGGCAACAGCTCGTGGGGGCGGGCTCTCATCATGCCGTGGCGCGCCATGTAGTCCATGGTGCCGTGATAACCGGCATCCAGCCAGGCCTGCAACCTTGGCTCTTCCAGGGTGAGGTCGGTGTCGGTGATGCCGACCTGGTCAAATCCTAGCTCCCTTGCCCAGAGCTTGATATCGTGGGCCAGTTGCGCAAGTTCGGCAGCCGTCATGCAGCATCTCCCCTCTGCCTGCAGGAGTATGGCAGGCGCAGGGCGTCAATATGGCGTGCCAGTTGCCGGGTCATGGGATGATGAAACGTGGGGGCCGTCATGGTAGAGGTGTTCGGGGACGCTATCCGCAAAAATGAGTGGGAGAGTCTAGCACAACCCCTGTGGCGGGCCGAGCAGATCCGCAGCATGGAACGGCGCTGGGCCGAGCACGAGGGGTTGCCCCTCTATGTGCTGATGGAGCGGGCTGGGAGTGCGCTGTGCAACTATGCCTGTCACCACTGGCCCGACAGCCGCCAGTGGTGGATCTTCGTCGGCCCTGGCAACAACGGTGGGGATGGCTACGTGCTGGCCCGCCTTGCCCGGCGCATCGGCCTCGAGCCTTTGGTGATTGCCGCCCGGGCTCCCGGCCTGCTGAGGGGAGATGCCAGGCGGGCTGCCGAAGAGTGGCTCGCATCGGGGGGGAGCGTGACCATGGCCGAGGATCTGCTGCCCATCACGCTGCCGCCGCCGGATCTGGTCATAGACGCACTGCTCGGTACCGGCGTCCAGCTTCCCCTCTCCTCGTCAATGACAAAGATCGTCGCAACAATCAATGGCTTGAACGCGCCCGTGCTGGCGGTGGATCTTCCCTCCGGTCTCCATGCCGACACCGGCCGCGCCATGGGCGCACTGGTGCGTGCCACCCGCACCCTCACTTTCATCGGCATCAAGCAGGGCATGCTCACCGCCGACGGGGTAGACGGAGTCGGCCACCTCGACCGGGATCCCCTGGGAGTGACGCCGGGGGAGGAACGGGTTCCCGCTGCCGAGCGGATCGATTATCCCAGCCTCAAGGGGTTGCTGACCCCGCGCAGGCGCTCGGCTCACAAGGGACACAGCGGCAAGGTACTGCTGACGGGGGGGAACCTCGGCATGCAGGGGGCCATCCTGCTGGCGGGTCAGGCCTGTCTGCGGGCGGGGGCGGGATTGGTACGCCTGCGCCAGCACCCGGATTGCCCGGCGGCCAGCCTGGTTCAACCCGAGCTGATGGGATGCCCGGCGGACATGGATGAAGGGTGGGCATCGGTGCAGGTACTGGGCCCCGGGCTCGGTCAGGATGGGTGGGGCCGGGCCCGGTTCGAACAGGGCATCGGAGCCGCCGTGCCACTGGTATTGGACGCCGATGGATTGAATTGGCTGGCGCAGGCCCCCCGTCATCAGGATAATTGGGTGCTCACACCCCACCCCGGGGAGGCGGCTCGCCTGCTGGGTTGCTCCATCGCCGAGGTCGAGGGGGACAGGTTTGCGGCCGTCTCGCGACTGCAACAGCGCTACGGTGGTGTGGTGTTGCTCAAGGGGGCGGGGTCGCTCATCTGCGACGGCAGGCGCATTTCCCTGTGCGACGAGGGCAACCCCGGCATGGCCAGTGGCGGCATGGGTGACCTCTTGTCTGGTATAATCGCCGCCCTTCTGGCTCAGGGCTGGTCTGCGGGCATGGCCACCCGACTCGGGGCCGTGATCCACGCAGAGGCCGCCGATCTGGCCGCTGCCGAGGGTGAGAGGGGCATGCTGGCATCGGATCTGCTGCCCTGGATCCGTCGTCTGGTTAATCCGACACAGTAACAAGTAACAAGAAGAACATGGCAAAAACCTTGATGATGACACTGCCGGACGAGGCAGCAACAGTGGCGCTGGGTGGCCGTCTGGCAAAGGCGTGCCAGCAGGCCACCACGGTATTTCTGCACGGTGCCCTCGGGGCCGGCAAAACCACCCTGACCCGAGGCTGGGTGCAGGGACTGGGTCATGAGGGCAAGGTCAAGAGTCCGACCTATACCCTGGTGGAACCCTATGAGCTTGCCCAGTGGCAGGTCTATCACTTCGATCTCTATCGACTGGCGGACCCGGAAGAGCTGGAGTTCATGGGCATTCGCGACTATTTCGCCGCCGATACCCTCTGCCTGGTGGAGTGGCCAGAGAAGGGCGACGGCTGGCTGCCAGCCCCGGATCTCGAGATCACCCTGAGTTATGCAAACGAGCAGCGCGAGGTGCAGATTGATGCCCGCACTGCTATCGGCGAAGCCATTCTGGAACGGTTGTCATCTCAGTGCGCGTGATCCTTGTTTTTGTTCTCTCCCTGATGGCATTGCCCACCTGGGCCAATCAGCTCAAGAGTGTGCGGGTGTGGCCATCACCGGACAACACCCGGGTGGTGCTCGACATGAGCAGCGCCCCCAATTTCAACTACTTCACCCTGACCGGTCCGAACCGTCTGGTCATCGACCTGAAAGGGGCGAGCAACGCCACCAACCTGGCCCGCATCGAGAACAAGAGCGAGCTGGTGCGCAAGATCCGCGAGAGCACGCCGCTGGAGAAGGGGGGCCTGCGACTGGTGCTGGATCTCGGCTCTGCCATCAAGCCGGTGGTCTTCCCGCTGGCGCCGGCAGGCCCCTATGGCCACCGTCTGGTGATCGATCTTCCCTATGAAGAGAAGGGGAGCGCTGCGGCGCAGCCCGCTCCCGTCGGGGGACACGGCAAGGCCATCGTCATCGCCATCGATCCTGGTCACGGCGGGGAAGACCCGGGCTCCATCGGCCCGCGCCGCACCTACGAGAAACGGGTGACCCTGGCGGTCTCCCAGAAGCTGGCGGCCCTCATCGACCGGGAGCCCGGCATGCGAGCCGTGCTGACCCGCCGTGGCGACTACTTCGTCGATCTCAACAAACGCTCCGAAATCGCCCGCAAGGCCAAGGCAGACCTGCTGGTGTCGGTGCATGCCGACAGCTTCCACAACTCGACTCCTCGCGGCGCCTCCGTCTGGGTGCTGTCGACCAATCGCGCCAACCGCGAGATGGGTAGCTGGCTCGAGAAGCAGGAGAAGCAGGGGGAGCTGCTGGGGGGCGTTGGCAAGGTATTGGCCGAGTCTGATCCCAACCCCTATCTGGCGCAGACCTTCCTGGATCTCTCCATGGACAAGTCGCGGGCTGAAGGCTATGACGTCAGCCGCCAGATCCTGCGCTCGCTCGGCCGGGTGGCCAGATTGCACAAGAAGGCGCCGGAACATGCGAGCCTGGCGGTGCTGAAGGCGCCGGACATCCCCTCGGTACTGGTGGAGACGGGCTTTATCTCGAACCACGCCGAGGAGAAACTGCTGGCCACCGCCAGCTATCAGGATCAGCTGGCCCGGGCCATCTTCGAGGGGATCCGCAACTATTACCGCAGTCATCCGACCAAGGGGCCCATGCTCACCGGCAAGGGCCAGGTTGCCGCCCCGCCGCGTCAGGCGCCTGCCAGCAAGCCGGTCGCTGTCAGCAAGCCGGCTGCCCAGCCAACGCAGCAGG
>NZ_CAWMFQ010000174.1:0-2433 GCF_963866995.1 Aeromonas sp. ZOR0002
TCCCCTGGCCTTGCAGGGCAGGCTCAGCGGCAACGACAAGATGGAGTGGACCATCCCGGCCCTGGCGCTGCAAAGCGGCCCCAACCGGCTGCAGGCCAAAGGCTCGCTCACGACCCAGGCCTGGAAGCTGGATGCGGATCTGGATGCGCCCAAGCTTGGGGGTATCTACCCGGGTCTGGGAGGGGACATCAAGGGCCAGGTGCGTGTCACCGGCAACCAGCAGGCGCCGCGCGTGAATGCCGATCTGGTGTCGGGCCGACTCGCCTACGCGGGCACCGTCCTCAAGGAGACCGTCATCAAGGCCAACGCCCTGGTCGGGGAGAAGCCCGCCGGTGAGGTGGCGGTGACGGTGGTGAGCCTGGCGCAGGGGGAGACCAAGCTCTCGCAAATCGCCCTGAACCTGAGCGGCGATCTCGAGCGTCACGGGCTCACCTTGACCATGAAGGGGGATCCCCTGGCGGCAGACCTCAGCCTGAATGGCAGCTTGCGCGGTGACCACTGGCGTGGCGCCCTTGCCGAGCTGAAGCTCAAGACCCCCCTCAAGCGCTGGGCGCTGACCGCCCCCTGGTCTCTGGACCTGGATCTGCCGAAACAGCAGCTGACCATGGGGGATCTCTGCCTCGCGTCCCAGAAGGCCAGTCTCTGCGTCAAGGGGAGCCGGATAGCCCAGTCCCAGGGCAATCTGGAATTTGCCCTGAACGAATTTGATCTCAAGCGGCTGCGCCCCTGGTTGCCGGACAATTTCCGCTGGCAGGCGGTGCTGTCGGCCGACGGGCGCGCCAGCTGGCGCGGCAACCAGCCGACCCTGCACGCCACCGTGCGTACCACGCCTGGGACCTTCGTCACCGACGAACTCAAGACCGACTACCAGCGCCTCGAGCTCGGGATCGATTTCGAGCGCCAGCAGGCCGCCATCCGGGTCGATTTCGCTTCCGAGCAGATCGGCAACATCGACACCGATCTGCTGATCCGGGATCCCGCTGGCCGCGGCAACCTCGGCGGTCAACTCAGGTTTGACGATCTGAAGCTGGCGACCTTTGCGCCTCTCATTCCCGAAGTGCGCTCCCTGCAAGGGGTCATCTCGGCGGATGCCCGCTTCGACGGTACCCTGGCTGCCCCCCTGCTGTATGGCGAGCTGAACCTGAAGGAGGGGGAGGTTCAGACCCACTCCGACATGGTGACCCTCTCCAAGCTGGTGACCCGCCTCAAGATAGAAGGCAACCGGGCCGAACTCGACGGCTCCATGATGGTGGGCAAGGGCCCCCTGGTGCTGGGGGGCTGGCTGAGCTGGGCCCAGCAGCCGGTGACCGGCAGCCTCACCATTCAGGGCAAGGAGCTGGAGGCCCAGTACCCGGGCATGGGCCGGGTCAGGGTGACCCCTGACATCGCCATCTCTCTCGGGGAGGAGACCAGGGTGACCGGTCAGGTGGACATCCCCTGGTCGCGCATCCTGGTCAAGAGCCTGCCAGACAGCGCGGTAGCGGTCTCCGATGACGTCACCGTCATCTACGACGATCTGCCGCCAGTCCCCAAGGCGGCACCGCTGCCCATGGAGATCAGGCTCGCCATCCGGCTCGGGGACGACGTCCGCCTCGAAGCCATGGGACTCAAGACCAAGGTGGGAGGGGCCCTCAACATTCGCCAGGATCCCTCCAAGCCGCTCTCGGGCAACGGGCAACTGGAGCTCAGGGACGGGCGCTTCAAGGCCTATGGCCAGAACCTCATCATCAAGGAGGGGCGGATCCTCTTCTCCGGCCCCATCGATCAGCCCTATCTCAACATCGAGACCTATCGGGATCCGGACACCATCGAGGACAACGTGACCGTCGGGGTGCGGGTGACGGGGCCGGCTGCCAAGCCGAAGATCACCGTCTATTCCGAGCCGCAGATGGCGCAGTCCGAACAGCTCTCCTATCTGTTGCGGGGCAAGGGATTGCAGACCAGCGGCGAGGATGGCGGCTTCAACGGCTTGCTGGTGGCGGGGGCCGTGAGTCAGGCGAGCGGCGTGGTCTCCAGCATCGGGGAGTCCCTCGGCATGAGCGACGTGGCCCTCGATACTGCAGGCAGTGGCGATGACACCCAGGTGACCCTGTCGGCCTACCTGCTGCCCGGCTTGCAGTTCCAGTACGGGGTCGGGGTGTTCAGCCCCATCGCCGAATTCAAGCTGCGCTACGAGCTGATGCCAAGGCTCTATCTGCAGGCCATGAGCGGGGTGGCCCAGGCGGTGGATATCTTCTATCGCTTCACCCTGTAAGGGGCGCGGATGACAAGACAGATGCCTGGGGAGACGTTTATCCCCCTCTGCCCGACCTGCCGATGACAGCTGTCGCCAGCAGGTTCGGGGTGAGAGCGTGCATATATTGACGGGAGGCCTGGCCTCCCGTTTTTTTTGGCTATGTCCCAATTACGTGTTGCATCGGGTGCCCTAGCGCC
>NZ_CAWMFQ010000175.1:0-5257 GCF_963866995.1 Aeromonas sp. ZOR0002
GGCTCTGCCTTCGAAGGTTCGAATCCTTCTCCCTCCACCATCCTTCAGACAACCCGGCCTCGCGCCGGGTTTTCGCTTTTCTGGATAGAATCCACATGGCGCTGTCAGATCTGACAATTGCCCTCCCCGCACTTTTTAGAAACAGTGGAGCCTCATGTCGCAAGGAGTGCACACAGATGTTTGAAATCTGGGATGAAACGGGTCGCGAGCACGGGCTGACACTGCCCGAGCTGCAACTTCGGCTGCGGGATTACCAGGGAGACGTGATGGTGCGCTACCTCAACCGCCTCGGCCTGCCGAGCACCCTCTTCCTGACCATCCGCCAGGGATGTGCCTATCAGCGCTTCAAGGCGGGTTCCCCCATGCTCGACTGGTCCTGGCTTGCCCAGGCCATGCACGCAGCCCCCCTGGCTGGCGCCGCACCTGCACAGGGCCATGCCCTTCCCTGACCCCCTCCTTCCTACCCACGCCCAAGCAGGGCCCATTATCAGACTCTTCCTACAGCCTCCCTTTAGACCCTCCCTGTATGATGCGTAACCATGTTCCCGTCAGGTGAGAACCATGTTTGCGTTCAAAGAAGAGTCTCCCATAAGGGCCATGGCCAACATGGCGGATATCGTCGTCCCCTTTTATCAGCCCATCATCGGCCAGGATCGTCAGGTCAAGGGGTATGAGGTGCTGGCCAGGCGTTGGGATGCCGGCAACCAGGGCTATCAGGGCATCGATTTTGCCGCCCTCGGCGAAGATGACGCTCTGCACCTGGATATCGTCATGCTCAGGGCCATCATGCGCGATCTGCCCGTGCTCGCCCAAAAAGGCCCCTATGCACTCTCCATCAACCTCAATCCGGCGCTCTCCAGCCCCACCTACCGCAATCTGCTGTTGCTGGTGCTGCTCCAGGCCCGCAAGCTGGGGATCGACATCTGGTTCGAGGTGCTGGAGCACGTCAGGATCAAACACCAGCACAGGGAGATGATCGAGGTGTTGCGGGCCCATGGCGCCCACATCGCCTGTGACGACTTCGGCTCTCTGGCGTGCAACTTCCAGCGCCTGATGATGCTCCCCTACGAGATCGTGAAGCTGGATCGCTCCCTGCTGCTTCAGGCTGCGCGCAGTAGCCACGCCCTCAACATGCTGACGGGGCTGGTGAAATACCTGCAACGACTCGGCATGGCCGTGGTGTGCGAGGGGGTGGAGACCCAGGTCCATATCGAGGTGGCGAACCGGCTGGGCTGCGACTACCAGCAGGGCTACGCCTACGCCATTCCCTCCCCTCTCTCCCGCTGGGCCTGAGCGGAGCGCTTGCTCGTCACGGGGGAAACCCGGGCACCTTTCCCATAAAATCCGGCAGGGTGCTGCCATTTTCCTGCCAAAGATGGCAGGCTGTCCCGGCCACACTGACGCCGAGGCTCGCCATGGTTCGCTTTGCCACCTTCAATCTCGCCTTCGATCGCACTGCACCCGGCATGCTCGCCGGTGAACTGGCCCTCAGTCGCACCGAGCAGGATGCATTGCTGGCCCGCCTCGCCGACGGCACCTTGAGCGGCGCCCAGAAGACCAAGGCCCTCGACGTGCAGCAGATCCGCAACATCGCCGAAATCATCCAGCGCACCCGGCCGGACGTGTTCCTGCTCAACGAATTCGACAATGACGGCAAGGGCAGCGACACCACGGACCTCAACGCCTTCAACGACAACTACCTGGCCCACGCCCAGCACGACGAGGTGACCGCCATCAGCTACCCGGTGCTGCAGAACTTTGCCACCAACACCGGCCTGATGAGCGGCCATGACCTCAACCTGGACGGCAAGGTCAACAACGGGCCGGACGACGCCTGGGGCTTTGGCAACTACCACGGCCAGTACGCCTTCGCCGTGATGTCCCAGTACCCCATCGATACCAAGCAGATCCGCACCTTCCAGAAATTCAAGTGGAAGGAGATGCCGGGCGAAGCGAACCCCGTCATCGACGACTGCCACAACCCCAGGGCACCGATCCCGAGCGGCCGCCAGTGCGGCGATGCCTGGTATGACGATGCCGCCTGGCAGGCCTTCCCGCTCTCGTCCAAGAACCACGCCGACGTGCCGGTGCGCATCAGGCAGGGAGACAGGGAGGAGGTGCTCCACTTCCTTATCTCCCACCCGACCCCGCCCATCTTCGGCAACGCGGCGCGCCACAACGTCAAACGCAACCGTGTGGAGATAGCCTTCTGGCAGGACTATGTGGAAGGGGCAGGCTACATGGTGGATGACGCCGGCAAGGCCGGCGGCTTGGCTGAGGGCGCCAGGTTCGTCATCGCCGGCGATCTCAACGCCGATCCCCAGATTGGCGATGGGGATCTCACCGCCATTCAGGATCTGCACAACCATGCGCTGGTCAATCAGGCCGTCACCAACGGCGCCCTGATCCCGGTCAGCCAGGGCGGCCCCGAGTGCCTCGCCAGCCAGCCGGATCAGTGCAAGCGCAACAACAACCGCCCCACCCCGGAGCGCATCACCAGCAGCAGCGGCCTGCAGCTCGACCACGTGCTGCCCTCCGCCAACCTGAACGCGGTCGCCTCCGGCGTGTTCTGGCCGGCCAGCTTCGAACCTGGCTACCACCTGGTGTATGACGCCAAGCTGGGCATCGCCAAGGGAGTCAGCTCGGATCACCGCCTGGTGTGGGTCGACGTCAAACTGTGACGGTGACACAGATCAGACAAGCAACGGGGCCCGCAGGCCCCGTTTTCATTGGTTTGTCATACCAGCTTCTCCACCCGGGCCGGCAGCCCCTGGCGGGCCGACGAGCCGATGGCCCAGTCCACCAGGGGGTAGCGGCCATGGCGGCTGGGATCCAGCACCGCCAGATCGTTGAGGTTGACCCCGGCTCCGCGCAGCGGATTGGCGACCACTTTCTGGCCGTCTATCCAGTGTTCCCGCGCCCCCAGCTCCTTGTGGCCGAAACCGTGTTCGATGGCGATGGCATCGGCCTGTACCCCGGCCACGCACTCGGCCACCCCGATCAAGCTCCCATCCGGGGTGCTGACCCGCACCCTGTCCCCGCTCTCGATGCCCAGCTGCGCCGCCGTCTGCGCATTGAGCCGCACCCGGTTGCTGGGGTTCACCTGGCGCAGGCGATCCGAGCCGATGCTCATGGAGCTCATGGTGTGGGACTTGTAGCTGGTGAGCAGCAGCGGCCACTGGGCCGGCTTGAACGCCTCATTGAGCGGCGTGCCGTCCGCCAGCTGGGGACGGAAGAAGCGCGGGGTACCACTCAGGAACTGCCCGCTCTGGCTGTGGCGGCGGCTGCCCACCTCGGGGTTCCACACCATCAGCGGCTTGGGCCAGCGCTTGCTTGGCTGACCCGCTTCGTCGCGCCCCTTGGCCGCCGGCTCGAAGCGCCCGCCACGGGCGAAGAGATAGGCGGCGCGGCCCGCCTCCTCCGCACTCAGGGTGGCGTTCAGCACCGGCAGGATCCGCTCCACCCCGGACCAGGCGAGATCCTCAGGCCCGATAGGAGGCACCGGCTCGCCGAGATAGGCGACGTTGGCCGCCCCGTAGAGGGAGAAGTCCGCCGCCTTATGCAGGGCATGCAACTTGCCGTCCGCCCCTTTGAGCGCCCCCTCGCCAAAACCCGGCAGCCCCAGCCGTTTGGCCACCGCGATAAAGAAGGACTCCATACAGACCGGATCTCCCTCGGCGGTCTTGGCGACACGGGGCTCCACGATGGGCCAGCGGCCGGTGGAGACCTTGGTCATCACCCCGTGCCAGGCGGTGGCCCAGCCCCAGGACTCATAGGTCAGGGTATCAGGCACTATGTAGTCCGACAGCGCCGACGACTCGTTGATGAAGCTGTCGATGCTGACCACAAGGGGCAGCACGGCAGGGTCCTTGAGCTCTTCGCCTATGGCCTTGCTGAGCCCGGCCTGACCGTAGAGGGGGTTGCCCATGTGGTTGATCCAGGCCTTGAGTCGGTAGGGGTAACCGTTCACCGCCGCGGTCAGGTGTTCGCCAAGCAGGGGGCCGGAGATGGGGAACCAGGGCTCTTGCGCCGGATAGGGATTCTGACCCGCCTCGCGCTTGCGCCGATATTCGGAAGTTTTCTCGTAGGGGAACTTGGATCGCGACAGGAAGACCCCGGCGGGCTTGATCATGCCGGGGAAGCTCGCCAGATCGTAGCGCGGCCCCGCCCCGAAGGGATCGAACTTGCCGCCGCTCGCCACGGCGCCTCCCCGGGCGTTCAAGTTCCCAATCATGACGTTGAGCATCATGATGGCCCAGGCCGAGTAGAAGCCATTGGCGCTCATGGTACCGCCGTGGGAGACCACGGCAGCCCGGGTGCCGTGGCTGGTGAACTCCCGCGCCAGCGCCTCGATATCGCTCACCGGCACGGCGCACTCGGCGCTGTATTGCGCGAGGGAGTGCTCCCGGCACGCCTCGGCCAGCAACTGGAAGCTGCTCTTCACCATCAGCTCCCCCTTGGGGCCCTGAATACGGCGATCCACCCAGAGGTTGGCCCGCTCACACAGGCCGGCGGGTCTCGGCTCGCCGCTGCCCGCCTCCTCTACCAGCATGGCATCCCCCTCTCCATAGGCTTCCCCCTCAAAGGGCAAACCAAGATCGCTGGCCCGCAGCATCTGACCGAAGCGCGGGTGGGACTCGTCGCAGAGCACCAGGTGGCTGGCGTTGCAAAAACCGCGATAGCCGGCCCGCTCGGCAGCAGCGGCATGGGGTGCCGTCAGGAAGGGCTCGGCGTAGCGTTGGTTGTCGATGATCCAGCGCAGCATGGCCATGGCCAGGGCGGAATCAGTGGCAGGGCGGATGGGCAGCCAGCGGTTGGCGGGGGAGGACGGCATGTTCACCGTGTTGGGCAGGCTGGGGGCCACCACCACGTAGGAGAACGGCTTGACCGGTCGCGCCCGGTTTGCCGCCAGCTGGCGGGACTGGCGCTTGAAGGGGTTGCCCGATTGCTGGGGCGAGGTGCCCATGAACAGCAGGAAGTCGCTCTCGTCCCAGTCGGGCTTGAGGTGGGCGTTCTTCTCCAGATCGTCCAGCAGGGCGCCGGCCCCGACCCGGAACGACAGGCCGCAATAAGCACCGTGGTTGGCGAAGTTGCGGGTGCCGAAGCTGTTGAAGGTGAAGCGCTTGATGAAGTGATCCCGCCCCTCGTCCGAGGCGTTGCTCACCAGCAGCTGGTTGGCCCTGGGGCCGTACTCCGGGTTGGCCGGGTCGAGCGGCTCGGCGAGGTTGCGAATGGCCCGCAGCCCCTCAACCTGGCC
>NZ_CAWMFQ010000175.1:5312-11044 GCF_963866995.1 Aeromonas sp. ZOR0002
CCAAACAGATCGCCCCCCTCCACCACCTCGGCCACCAGCTGCTCGAAGGGGATGCTCTGCCAGCGGCCGCTGCCACGGGGCCCCACCCGCTTGAGACAACGGGTGACCCGCTGCGGGCTGTCGAGCTGCTCCAGCATGGCGTTGCCCCGGGCGCAGGCGGTGGAGCGCCCGTCCAGCCCCCCTTCCTGGTAGCCACTGGTTGCGAGCAGCGCCTGCTTGACCGGGGTCTTGAAGTCGATGTGGTGGCGGGCGGAGAGGGGGTGATAGGGGTTGCCCAGGATCCGCACTATCTGGTCGCGCTCGTTGTCGATGCGGGCCCGTACCCCGCACAGGGTCCAGCAGCCGAGGCACATGGTGTTGGCAACCCGCTGGGCCGGGTTGGGGTGCAGCTCCCCCCGCTCGTCAACCCGGTACTCCACGGCCAGCGAGTTGCCATGGATGGGATCCCGGGTCGGGTGGCCCGAGCTGCCGGTGGCAATGCCACTCGCCACCTGCTTGAGGGTGTCGCTGTAACCGGCGACAAACAATCCGGTGCCACCGGCGATGGCGGCGCCCTTGAGAAACGTGCGTTTGCTGTGATCCATCAGAGTGCCTCGCGTGCAAAAAGAGTGGGTGCCTTGATGGCAGAGGAAACAGAGGGGCGCACCAGCTCCGAGAGGGCCACCAGCAGGGCCAGCAGCAGACCGAAGGTGCCGAGAATGCCGAGCACACCGGCCGGGCCCCAGGCGATTTCATAGAGGTAGACGCCGGCACCGTATTTGGGTGCGAGCTGCCCCTGGATCAGCACCAGCCAACGCAGGCCCCACACCAGGTGCAGCCCCAGAAGCGCCAGCCCCCAGAGTGCCAGGCGGGCAGAGATCCTTCGCCGCAACAGCATCAGCAGGCCGGCCAGCCCCAGGGTCAGCAACAACCAGTGGGCCGCCAGCCGCCAGCTCGGGTCGAGCCGATAGAGGGCTGCAGCCTCTGCCGCCGAGGCACCGCCAAGCAGGGCCCAGCCCAGCAGGGAGAGCGCCAGCAGGCCTAACGTCCAGCGACTCTGGCGCAGCAGGGTCGACTCGGTCTGGGCATGCCAACCCGCCAACAAGCGGTTGAGCAGCAGCAGGGCACTCTGGGCCCCCAGCACGGCGCTCAGGGTCAGCAGCCAGGGCAACCAGGGGGTATGCCAGAGCGGGCGCGCCGCCACCGCCATGGTCTCGAGCCCGGTGTAGAGGGCGATGCTGAGCCCGCTCAGGGCGGCCAGCAAAGAGAGGGGCCGCAGCCAGACGTGCCCCGACCAGCTTCCCAGGCAGAGCAGCCGGGCAAGGCGGGCTATCTTGTCCCCTTCTGCGCCACGCCGGGCCAGGGCTGGCCTTAGCAGCAGCCAGCCGAACAGCATGGAGAGCAGGCTGAACAGCGGCAGCAGATAGGCGCCATACCACATGACGGAGCCAAAACGCGTCTGGGCGTAGAAGTGCCAGGCCCGGGCCGGCTGGTGCAGATCCGCGGTCAGGGCGATGGGGGCCACCAGGCCGGCCGCCACCATCAGCACCGCCGCCAGGGTCTGCAGCCGCGGGTCCGGCGCTTTGCGCCACAGCTCAGACGCGCCGAGCCAGAGGGCTCCGTAGGCGAGGCCGATGAGGAAGAAATATTGCACCGCCCAGGGCAGCCAGGTGATGGGCTGAGCCGGGGCCAGCAGTTCGTTAATGACCATGGGCTATCTCCTTGCCATCGTCGGTGAGCAGGGTGCGCAGGGCCGGGTTGCCGTCGACCTTGCTGACGAAGGCCTCGTCCATGCCGAGATAAAAGACCCGCGGCTGGGTATTGGCCTCGGGCTTGAGCACCTTGAGCGCCGGCTCGTGTTCGCGCAGCAAGCGGCTTATCCGGCTCTTGGGATCGTTCAAGTCGCCTATGATGCGCGCCTCGCCGACACAGCTCTCGACGCAGGCGGGCAAGAGCCCCGCCTCCAGCCGATGGGCACAGAAGGTGCACTTGTCGGCGGTGTTGGTCTCGTGGTTGATGAAGCGGGCATCATAGGGGCAGGCCTGCACGCAGTAGCCGCAGCCGACGCACCAGTCGTTGTTGACCACGACGATGCCGTCATCGCGCTGGAAGGTGGCGCCGGTGGGGCAGACATCGAGGCAGGCGGGCTCGGCGCATTGGTTGCACAGCCTCGGCAGCATCAAGAGGGAGGCGGGAGCCTCGAGGGCGGCCACGTCGCTCACCTCGTACTGGCTCACCGTGGTGCGAAACTGGCCGAGTGGAGGCTGGTTTTCGATGGTGCAGGCCACGGTGCAGGCCTGACAGCCGACGCAGCGGCGCAGGTCGATCAGCATGCCGTAACGCTTGCGGCCATCCCCCCGGCTGATGGCCGCCCGCCCGTTGCGGGGAGCGGGAACGGACTGTGCCTGAACCTGGGTGACGGGGATCAGGGCCGCCCCTGCGGTGAGGGCGGCGATCCCGGATAACAATCGGCGCTTGCTGGGCTCCATGGCGTCTTTCCTTCTGCTGAGCTGCTTGAAAGGGGTTGGGCCGATTGTCCTCAACGCAGGAAGTCGCCTCTATTGTGGTTTTCCACATACCGGGAGCCGGGTTGATCCAGCGCAATAAAAAATGCCCCAGCCCTGCTGAACTGTGACAGGGGCGGCGTTTGCTCCCCCTCCCGGCCCCCGTTCGCGTGCAAGCGCGCGCCCCGGTGATAGACTGCCCCCTTTACATCGAGAGGAGAGCCCCCTGCACGCCCCAGTCCCCTTGCCCCTGCTCAGCCTGCTGCTCTGGCTCGCCCTGTCAGCCCTGCCGCTGCGGGTGCAGGCCGCCCCGCCCCCCTCTTCGCCAGCGCCAGTCCGACAGGAATCCGCCCCATCCCAGGCCACGCCGGTGCAGACCATGGCAGAGCCGATACGCATCGGCGTGCTGGCAACCCGCGGCCCGGCCCTGGCCAGAGCCCAGTGGCAACCGCTGTTGCGCTGGCTCGCGCAGCGCGTGCCCGACCATCGCTTCGTGCTGCATCCGCTGGGGCTCGATGAACTGGCCGAGGCCGTCGCCCGCGAGCACCTCGATTTCGTCATCACCAACCCGGGCCAGTCGGTGAGTCTGGCGCGCCAGTACCCACTGGCCTGGCTCGCCACCCTCAAGAGCCCGGCCGGGGGGGACAATCTCGCCATCGGCGCCGCCCTGGTGGTGCCTGCCCAGGCCCCCTACCGACACTGGCGTGACCTCGAGGGGCAAGCGGTCGCTGCCGTCTCGGAGAACGCCTTCGGCGGCTACCTCGCCTATCGTTTCGAGGCGGGCGAACAGGGAGTTCGGCTGGAACGCTTCTTCTCCACCGTGCAGTTCACCGGCTTTCCGCTGGACCGGCTCATCGAGCGGCTGGCGGCAGGGGAGGTGGCCGCCGCCATCGTACCGGTGTGTCAGCTGGAGCGCATGGAGCGGGAGGGCAAGGTCGCGGAGGGGGCGTTTCGGGTGCTGGACGATCAGGCGCCGGCCGGCTTTGGTTGCCAGAGTTCGACCCGGCTCTACCCCAACTGGTCCTTCGCCAAGACAGAACGGGCCTCCCCCGCGCTGGCGCTGGCGGTGACCCGCGCGCTGTACGATCTGCCCGCTGATAGCGAGGCGGCCATCGCCGCCGATTCGGCGGGCTGGACCGTGCCCACCAGCGAGCTTGCCATCGACCGCCTGCTCAAGGCGCTGGATCGCCACCCGCTGCAGGGCCCCTGGTGGCAAGCGGCCTGGCACTGGCTGCGCCAGCATCAGCAGTGGGGCTGGGGTGCTCTGGTGCTGGTACTGCTGCTGGGGGGCCACCACCTGCTGCTGCAGTACCTGTTCAACCGCAGCCAGCGCCGGCTGCTCAAAGCCCGCCACCAGCTCGAGCAGAAGGGACGCCAGCTGGCACAGGCCAGACGGCTCGCCGAACTGGGCGAGCTGGGCGCCAACGTGGCCCACGAGATCAATCAGCCCCTCAGCGCCATCGCCAACTACAGCCAGGGGGCACTGCTGCGGCTGGACAAATTGGCACAGGATCCGGCACAGTCTGCCGCCCAGGCCTCCCTGCGTCAGGCCCTGGAGCAGATAGGGCTCCAGGTCCAGCGCATCACCCAGACCGTCAACCGCCTCAGGGCCCGACTGCAAAAGCGCCCTCCCCGCTTCGCGCCTTGCGACCTGCCCACCCTGGTGGCGGAGTTGCACCCCCTGCTGGAGCAGATGCTGGCGCCCCTCGACGTCCCCTTCACCCTGCACTGGCGGGGCCAGCCACGCCCGTTACCTCTGGACGGCACCGGGATGGAACAGCTGCTGGTCAACCTCATCAAGAATGGCGCCGAGAGTGCAGCGAAGAGGGCGCGCGCCGCTATTCACTCCCCTGCTCACCCCCCTGTGCAAGCACCGGCACAGGAGCCTGCCCGGGTCGAGCTGCTGATCGCCTTCGAGGCGCAGAGCCTGCTGCTGGAGATCCGCGACAACGGCGTCGGCCTGAGGGTCCCCGCCACCGAACTGCAGCAGGCGTTTTACAGCGACAAGCCGGATGGCATGGGGCTGGGGCTCGCCATCTGCCGGGAGGTGGTCGAGAGCCATCGCGGCCAGTTCAGCCTGGAGAACCTGAGCCCCCACGGCTGCCTGGCCCGGGTCATCCTGCCCGTGCCGCCACCCGAAACCCTCCCTTCATCCACCGACATGCCGAGGAACTGAGATGACCTCCCCCTCCCGCCCCCCGCTCTATCTGGTCGACGACGACGAGGCCGTGCTCGACTCCCTGCGCTTCATGCTGGAGAGCTGCGACGAGCGGCAGCTGTTCAGCTTTGCCGATGGCGAGCGCTTTCTGGCCGAGGTCGACCTGCACCAGCCCGCCTGCCTCATCCTCGACTGCCGCATGCCGGGGATGTCGGGCCCCGAGGTACAACAGCGGCTGAAGGCGGTCCAGAGCCCCATCGCCATCCTGTTTCTCACCGGCCACGGCGAGGTGCCGCTGGCGGTGGAGTCCCTCAAGCTGGGGGCGGTGGATTTCTTGCAAAAGCCGGTGCAGCTGGCCCCCCTGCTCGCCGCCATCGAGCGGGCCGAGCAGGCGACGCAGGCGGCGGCCACCCGCCTCGCCCATCTGGCCGCCTTTGAGCGCCTCACCCCGCGCGAACGCCAGTTGTTGCAGCTCATCGCCCGGGGCCACAAGAACCAGCAGATAGCGCAGGATCTCTGCATTTCGGTGCGCACCGTCGAGGTGTGCCGCGCCAGCCTGATGAAACGCCTGGCGGTGAACTCCCTCGCCGAGATGCTGCTGCGCTACGCGCAGGTGAACGAACAACCCTGAGTGGCCTGCAACCGTACAAAACGGGCCGGGATCACACATTTGGCGCTTCGATGGCGGTAGAGTGCCCTCTTCTCTTCACCAGGATCGCTCGGGTCCTGCGCCTTGTTTCGAGGACACATCATGGAACTGCTTCTGCTCAGCAACGGTAAAACCACAGAACACCCCGGCCTGCTCGGCTGGGCCCGCGACCGGGTGCAAGCCCTGCTCGCTCGCAACCAGGTCAAGCGCATCCTGCTCATCCCCTACGCGGTGATCCGCAGCGACTGGGATGCCCGTGCCCGGGAGCTCACCGAGAGTCTGGGGGTGGACGCCATCAGCATCCATCACTTCGACGATCCGGTGGATGCCATCAACCGGGCCGACGCCATCTTCATCAGCGGCGGCAATACCTGGCTCCTGAACCAGCGGCTGCACGAGTATGGTTTGGTGGTCCCCATCCAGCGTGCGGTGCGCGAGCGGG
>NZ_CAWMFQ010000175.1:11054-25306 GCF_963866995.1 Aeromonas sp. ZOR0002
TACCTGGCTCCTGAACCAGCGGCTGCACGAGTATGGTCTGGTGGTCCCCATCCAGCGTGCGGTGCGCGAGCGGGGCGTGCCCTATGTGGGCTGGAGCGCCGGCTGCAACGTGGCCACCCCCAGCATCCGCACCACCAACGACATGCCGGTGTGCAGCGCCGTCGTGCTGCCTGCGCTGGGGCTCTTCCCCGTGCAGATCAACCCCCACTATCTGGACGCCAGCATCAGCGGCCACATGGGGGAGACCCGGGACGAGCGTCTGGCCGAATTCTGCGCCATCAACCCGAGCGAATCCGTGGTGGCCCTGCGCGAGGCGAGCCTGTTGCAGATCGGCAGCGATCACATCGAGTACTGGAGTGCCCGGAGCGAGACCTTCAAGATCTTCAAGCACGGCGAGCCCATCCGGGAATACGGGGACGCTGCGCCTCTGGCAGCGCTCACCCCCTTCACGCCGACACGCTGATCCTGCCAAACGACAGAGGGATGGCCTGCGCCATCCCTCTTTCTTTGTTGCTCGCCCCTTCGTGATTCACTCCAGAATGGCCATCTCCTCCCGAGAGCCGCTGCGCCCGGGAGCCCTCAGCAACACCACCAGCGGCACGGCGCACAGGCTGACCCACATCATCAGGCGAAAATCCTGCAGGTAGGCGAGCAGGCTGGCCTGCCGGGTCACCTCGCCGTTGATCATGGCCAGCCCCTTCGGCGTCATCAGCTCCGCCATGCCCCCGCCCTGATGCAGGTTGACATTGAACGGGGTGATGTAGGCGGCGAACGCCTCGTGGTTCATCTGGGATCGCTGGGCCAGATAGGTGATCACCACCGAGATGCCGATGCTGCTGCCGATGTTGCGCACCAGGCTGAACAGCGCCGTCCCCTCGTTGCGATAGCGCGGCGCCAGGGTCGCAAAGGTGATGGTGGAGAGTGGCACGAAGATGAAGCCGAGCCCCAGCCCCTGGATGATGCCGGTGCGCACTATGTCCCAGCTGCCGATGTCCGTGTTGAACAGGGTCATCTCCCACATGGAGAAGCTGGTGAGCAGCAGCCCTGACAGGATGAGGTAACGGGCGTCCACCCGGCCCGACAGCCTGCCCACCAGCATCATGGCAACCATGGTGCCCACCCCGCGCGGGGCGAGCAGGTAACCCACGTCGATCACCGGGTAACCCATCAGCCCCTGCATGAAGGGAGGCAGCAGCGTCATGGTCGCCAGCAAGATGATGCCGACGATGAAGATGAAGAGCAGACCGACGCTGAAGTTGCGATCCCGGAACAGGGCCGGTTCTATGTAGGGGTGCGGGTGGGTGAAGATATGCACCACGAAGAGGTAGAACGCCATCACCATCAGGATGGTCTCGATGACGATCTCCCGGCTGGCGAACCAGTTCTGGGACTCTCCCCTGTCCAGCGCCATCTGCAACGCCCCGATGCCGAGACTCAGCAGGGCGAACCCCAGCAGATCGAAGCGGCGGCTGGCATCGATCTTCGTCTCCTCGATGAAGGCGGCAAGCCCGAACCAGGCCAGCAGGCCGAACGGCAGATTGATGTAGAAGACCCAGCGCCAGTTGTAGTACTCGGTGAGCCAGCCCCCCAGCGAGGGCCCCAGAATGGGGCCCACCATGACCCCTATCCCCCAGAGCGCCATGGCGGAGCCGTGCTTCTCTGGCGGATAGGTGTCCAGCAGCACCGCCTGTGAGAGGGGCACCAGACTGGCACCGAAGATCCCCTGAAGCAGGCGGAACAGCACTATCTGATCCAGGCTCTGGGCCGCGCCGCACAGCATGGAGGCAACGGTAAAGCCCGCCACCGACCACATGAACAGCCTTTTGCGGCCAATTCTTGCCGAGATGAAACCGGTCAGCGGCATGAAGATGGCGGCCGCGACTATGTAGGAGGTCAGCACCCAGGAGATCTGATCCTGGGTGGCGCCCATGGCCCCCTGCATATGGGGCAGGGCGACGTTGGCGATGGTGGTGTCCAGCGCCTGCATGATGGTGGCCAACATCACCGACAGGGTGATGAAGCCACGTCGGGAGCTCTGATCCACCCCCTGATGGCTTTGCGTCGTCATATTAACCTCAGAATGACCAGCCCAGCAGGCTGCGTTTGTGGCCGGTGTCTATCTTGGTGATGGCGCTCAGGCCAGCGCGCAGAGTGGGCCCGGAGGCCATTTCGTCCAGCTTGATGCGCACCGCGACTCGCTGGGCGATCTTGACCCAGTTGCCGGTGGCATTCTGGGCCGGGATCACCGAAAACTCGGAACCGGTGGCCGGGCTCAGGCTCTCCACCACCCCGTGCCAATGGGCATCCGGGTAGGTGTCCAGGCTGATCTCCACCTCCTGCCCCGGCTGAACATGGGTCAGCTCGGTTTCGGTGAAGTTCGCCTCTATCCAGGGGCTGTCGGTCTCTACCAGCATCATGGCGGTCATGCCGACGATGCTGTACTGGCCCGGCTTGGGCAGCTGGCTGGCGATGCCGTTGGCGGGGGCGTAGATCTTGGTGCGGGCGAGATCCAGCTTGGCCTTGGCGAGCTCGGCGGCGGCCTCCTGATAGGCGGGCTGCTGCTCCACCGGCAGGTTGACGTCGCCGTTCAGGGAGGCCTCTATCTTCTTGAGCCCCTCCTCCAGCGCCACCTGTTGCTGGGCGGTCTGTATGGTGAGCTGACGGGCATCGTCATAGTTGGCGGTGGAGGTGAAGTGTTTGGCCACCAGATCCGCCTGGCGATGCTCCTCCTTCAGGGCATAGGCATGGCGGGTGCGTGCCACGGCGATCTCCGCCTGCTGGCCGCGATAACTGGTCTGCAGCGCCACCAGATCGGTGCGCACCTTGGCGAGCTCCGCCTCGGCCTTGGTTACCGCCACCTGGAAGGTCTCGGGATCCAGCTCGAACATCAGCTGACCGGCCTTGACCTGCTCGTTCTCATTCACATAGACCTTGGCCACCCGGCCCAGCACCTCGGTACTGATGGGCACCTTGTCCGCCTTCACATAGGCGTTGTCGGTCTCGACATAACGGCCACCCAGCATGTAGATGGCACCTATGCCGAGCAGGGCCAGGGCCGGTACCACCACCAGCAGAAGCAGACGGGTCCGGCGGCGGTTCGTCACCGGCGTTTGGGGAGGGGAAGATTCGGCATTCATAGAAACACTCCACATTCAATGCTGATAAAGATGAGATCAATACTTCGATAGATTGTCGCGCAGGGTCTTGAGGGCGTCGCAGAGGGCGCGGGTGCCCGCCTCCCCCAGCTCACCGATGGCGTGCTGATGCACCACAGCGGAGGCCTGCTTGATCTTCTCGAGATAGGGTTCCGCCCCCTCGGTCAGGAACAGCTGATGGGCACGCCTGTCGTTGGGGTCGTTGCGCCGCTCCACCAGACCGTTGTCGGCCATCTGATCGAGCTGGCGCGCCAGCGTGATGGGCTGGATGTCCAGCCGCTCGGCGAGATCCACCTGGCGTATGCCCTCGCTGCGTGCAATGTGCACCAGAGCCCTGGCCTGGGCCAGGGTGAGGCAGCTTCCCTCCAGCTGCTGCTGGAACTGGCGGCGCATCAGACGCTGGACGTCGCCGATGAGAAAGCCAAGGGTGTCCGGTTGTTTGTTCATGATATGCAATCCATATAGTAAGCCTTACTTATTATATGCAAAGCGTATCCATGTGCAAGCTGGCCCCGGCCGCCGTTTGGGTTCATGCTGGGTGCCACCACCTCAACGGCAGGAGACACGTCATGGATATCAGGATGGAGCGGGACAGCCTGGGGGAGATAGCCGTCCCGGCGGACAGGCTCTGGGGGGCCCAGACCCAGCGCTCCCTGCATCACTTCAACATCTCGGGGGAGCGCCAGCCCATGGAGATCATCCATGCCCTGGCCCGCATCAAGTCCGCCTGCGCCCGGGTCAACCACGCCCTGGGGCTGCTCCCCGCCCGCAAGGCCCAGGCCATCATGGCCGCTGCCGACGAAATCCTGTGCGGCCTGCACGACGCCGAGTTTCCCCTGATGGTGTGGCAGACCGGCTCCGGCACCCAGACCAACATGAACCTCAACGAGGTGCTGGCAAACCGGGCCAGCGAACTGCTCGGCGGCCCCCGGGGGGAAGCGCGGCTGGTGCATCCCAACGACGAGGTAAACAAGAGCCAGTCCAGCAACGATGTCTTCCCGAGCGCCATGAACCTGGCGGCGGTCACCGCCATCACGCAGCGGTTGCTGCCGGCCCTCGCTGCCCTGAAGCAGACCCTGGCAGGCAAGGCCGCCGCCTTCGACCACATCGTCAAGATTGGCCGCACCCATTTGCAGGATGCCACTCCCCTCACCCTGGGCCAGGAGATCTCCGGCTGGGTCGCCCAGCTTGAACAGGGGGAGCGCCATCTACGGGCCGCCCTGCCCCATCTGTGCGAGCTGGCGCTCGGCGGCACCGCCGTGGGCACCGGCCTCAACTGCCCTCCCGGCTTTGCCGAGGCGGTGGCCAGAACCCTGGCCGAGCAGACCGGCCTGCCGCTCATCAGCGCCCCCAACAAGTTCGAGGCCCTGGCGGCGAGTGACGCCCAGGTTCACGCCCACGGTGCCCTCAAGACGCTGGCAGCCTCCCTCATGAAGATCGCCAACGACGTGCGCTGGCTGGCGAGCGGCCCCCGAAGCGGGCTGGGGGAGCTGCTCATCCCCGAGAACGAGCCCGGATCCTCCATCATGCCCGGCAAGGTCAACCCGACCCAGAGCGAGGCGCTCACCATGCTGTGCGCCCAGGTGATGGGCAACGATGTGGCCATCAACATCGGCGGTGCCAGCGGCAACTTCGAGCTCAACGTGTTCAGGCCGATGATCGCCTACAACGTCCTGCAGAGCGTGCGGCTGCTGGGGGATGGCATGCAGAGCTTCCACGACCACTGCGCCGTCGGCATCACCCCGAACCAGGCCAGGATCGACGATCTGCTCTCCCGCTCCCTGATGCTGGTGACGGCCCTCAACCCCCATATCGGCTATGACAAGGCGGCCGAGATCGCCAAACGGGCGCACCATCAGGGGCTGAGTCTGCGGGAGGCGGCCATTGCCTCGGGCCACCTCAGCGCGGAGCAGTTCGATGCCTGGGTGATCCCCGCTGACATGGTGGGCCGCACGCCATAAGGCAGCGCAGCGCACGGCAATCCCATACCCGGGGCATACCACCGCAGGTGGCGGGGCGCAGCAAATAGGGACAGTGATGGGCAACAAAGATGAAAAGGGCGCCATGGCGCCCTTTTCATTGCAGATCTGCCGTCAGGTCTTGCTCTGGCAGTTGAACATCCAGTGGGTGCCGAACTTGTCCACCAGGGATCCGAAATAGTCACCCCAGAACATCTCCGCCAGCGGCATCTCCACCTTGCCTCCCTCGGCCAGGGCTGCGAACAGGCGATCGGTCTCGCCCCGGCTGTCCGGCTCCAGGTTGAGGTAGCTGTTGTTGCCCTGCACCAGGGTGAACCCCATGCTGGCCGGAGCATCCGTGCCCATCAGCACGTGGCCCCCGAGGATGGGCAGGGCCACATGCATCACCAGCTCCCCGTCTTCCTCCGACAAAGGGGGCTGGCCCGGGCAGCCCGGGGACTCCTTGAACCTGTGAATGGGGCCGCTGAAGTCACCGCCGAACACTTCGCGATAGAAGAGGAAGGCAGCCTCCGTCTCCCGGGCAAAATTGAGATAGGTACTGACACGCGCCATGGGTTTCTCCTTGTCACCGATAGCTGGCCCCTGTGGCCAGCTAACAGCATAGAAGAGCACGGGGCACCGTCAGGTGGCGATCCGGTCCCCCTCCCCGTATGGGGAGCCGTGATCACCGCCCCGCCTCGGTCTAACCCCCAAAAGTGCAACCACATTTACAAGAGGTTGCACCTCACATCAGCATTCATAAGATGCATTGCCAACCCATTAATAATGCTGTGAAAAGCGGACAAGCGGCGGGCTTGAAAGGAGCCTGATAGAGACCGGATTCATGGAAGAATTCAACAATGTAACCAATACATTAAAATTTCTTGCTTGAAGGTTGCACCTGGTTGCACCATCATCGGCGAAATTTAACCGTCCGGTAATATTGTTACCTTCTAGACACAGGAAGTCCCATGGCCACTACCACCCTCGGCGTCAAACTCGATGAAGCGACCCGCGACCGCCTCAAACAGGCTGCGCAGACCCTGGATCGCACTCCCCACTGGCTGATCAAGCAAGCCATCTTCACCTATCTGGAGCAACTGGATCGCGGTCTGACCCCGCCCGAGCACTCCGGGCTGGCTGCCGCCGCCGGGGAAGAGGCCGTCGAGACCCTGACCGAGCAGGGCATCCAGGTCTTCCTCGAGTTTGCCGAGAGCATTCTGCCCCAGTCCGTGCTGCGGGCCGCCATCACGGGGGCTTATCGCCGCCCCGAGACCGAAGCCGTCCCCATGCTGCTGGAGCAGGCCCGTCTGCCCAAGGAGAAGGCTGACGCGACCCAGAAGCTGGCCATGGGCATCGCCGAGAAGCTGCGCAACCAGAAGAGCGCCAGCGGCCGTCAGGGCCTGGTCCAGGGGCTGCTTCAGGAGTTCTCCCTCTCCTCCCAGGAAGGGGTGGCCCTGATGTGCCTGGCGGAGGCGCTGCTGCGCATCCCCGACAAGGCGACCCGGGATGCCCTCATCCGCGACAAGATAAGCGGCGGCAACTGGAGCCAGCACCTGGGCCAGAGCACCTCATTGTTCGTCAACGCGGCCTCCTGGGGTCTGCTCATCACCGGCAAGCTGGTGGCCACCCACAACGAGGCGGGCATGAACAGCTCCCTCAAGGGACTCATCGGCAAGGGGGGTGAGCCGCTCATCCGCAAGGGCGTCGACATGGCGATGCGCCTGATGGGTGAGCAGTTCGTCACCGGCGAGACCATCGCCGAGGCGCTGGCGAACGCAGGCGGCATGGAGAGCAAGGGGTTCCGCTACTCCTACGACATGCTGGGGGAAGCGGCCCTGACCGAGGAGGACGCCAAACGCTATCTGGCCTCCTACGAGCAGGCCATCCACGCCATCGGCAAGGCCTCCCACGGTCGCGGCATCTACGAGGGGCCGGGTATCTCCATCAAGCTCTCCGCCCTGCATCCGCGCTACAGCCGCGCCCAGTACGATCGCGTCATGGAGGAGCTCTATCCCACCTTGCTGGGCCTGACCCAGCTCGCCAGGCAGTATGACATCGGCATCAACATCGACGCCGAGGAGGCCGATCGGCTGGAGATCTCCCTCGATCTGCTGGAGAAGCTCTGCTTCGATCCGTCCCTCGCCGACTGGAACGGCATCGGCTTCGTCATCCAGGCCTACCAGAAGCGCTGCCCCTATGTGATCGACTACGTCATCGATCTCGCCAAGCGCAGCCGTCACCGCCTGATGATCCGTCTGGTGAAGGGCGCCTACTGGGACAGCGAGATCAAGCGCGCCCAGCAGGAAGGGCTGGAAGGCTACCCGGTCTACACCCGCAAGCCCTACACGGATGTCTCCTACCTCGCCTGCGCCCGCAAGCTGCTGGCGGTGCCCGAGGCCATCTATCCCCAGTTCGCCACCCACAACGCCCACTCCCTGTCTGCCATCTATCAGCTGGCGGGTCAGAACTACTACCCGGGCCAGTATGAGTTCCAGTGCCTGCACGGCATGGGTGAACCGCTCTACGAACAGGTGGTCGGCAAGGTGGCCGACGGCAAGCTGGGTCGCCCCTGCCGCATCTATGCCCCGGTGGGCAGCCATGAGACCCTGCTCGCCTACCTGGTGCGCCGCCTGCTGGAGAACGGGGCCAACACCTCCTTCGTCAACCGCATCGCGGACAACAACATCTCCCTCTCGGACCTGGTGCAGGATCCGGTGCAGCAAATCGAGCAGATGGCCGCCCGTGAAGGGACCCTGGGTCTGCCCCATCCGCGCATCCCCCTGCCCCGGGATCTCTACGGCGAGGCACGCCCGAACTCCGCAGGTCTGGATCTCGCGAACGAGCACCGCCTGGGGTCCCTCTCCGCCGCCCTGCTCGCCAGCACCAACACCGCCTATCAGGCCGTGTCCATGCTGGGTTGCGACACCGAGGCGCCGACCCAGTTCCAGCCCGTGCTCAACCCGGCGGATCACCGCGATGTCGTCGGTCAGGTGAGCGAAGCCACGGTAGCGCTGGTGGACAAGGCGCTCGCCTGCTCCCTCACGAGCGGCCAGATCTGGCAGTCCACCCCGCCAGCCGAGCGGGCCGCCGTGCTGGACAGGGCCGCCGATCTGATGGAATCCGAACTGCAACCCCTGATGGGCCTGCTGGTTCGCGAATCCGGCAAGACCTTCGCCAACGCCATCGCCGAGGTGCGCGAAGCGGTGGACTTCCTGCGCTACTACGCCGCCCAGGCGCGCAACCACTTCGCCAACGACACCCACAGGCCGCTCGGCCCCGTGGTCTGCATCAGCCCCTGGAACTTCCCGCTGGCCATCTTCAGCGGCCAGGTGTGCGCGGCCCTGGCCGCCGGCAATACGGTGCTGGCCAAGCCTGCCGAGCAGACCCCCCTCATCGCGGCACAAGCGGTGCGCATCCTGCTGGAAGCGGGGGTTCCCGCCGGTGCGGTGCAACTGCTGCCGGGCCGTGGTGAGACCGTGGGTGCGGCGCTCATCGCGGACGAACGGGTGCGCGGCGTCATGTTCACCGGCTCCACCGAGGTTGCGGGCATCATCTCCCGCAACCTGGCCGGTCGCCTCGACGCCCAGGGTCGCACCATTCCCCTCATCGCCGAGACCGGCGGCCAGAACGCCATGATCGTCGACTCCTCCGCCTTGACCGAACAGGTGGTGATGGATGTCATCTCCTCGGCGTTCGACAGCGCCGGTCAGCGCTGCTCCGCCCTGCGAGTGCTGTGCGTGCAGGATGACGTGGCGGATCGGGTGATCCGGATGCTCAAGGGCGCCATGGCCGAGTACAAGGTCGGCAGCCCCGAGCACCTCTCCACCGACATCGGCCCCGTCATCGACGCCGAGGCCAAGGCCAACATCGAGCGCCACATCAAGGCCATGGGCGACAAGGGGCGCAAGGTGCACCAGATCGCCCGCACCCAGGGGGATGCCTGCAGCCGCGGCACCTTCGTGCTGCCGACCCTGATCGAGCTCGACAGCCTGGACGAGCTGGGTCGCGAGGTGTTCGGCCCTGTGCTGCACCTGGTCCGCTACCCGCGCACCCGGCTCGGGGAGCTGCTCGAGCAGATCAACGGCAGCGGTTACGGCCTGACCCTGGGTGTTCATACCCGCATCGACGAGACCATCGCCCAGGTGGTGAACGTGGCCAAGGTGGGCAACCTCTACGTCAACCGCAACATCGTGGGCGCCGTGGTCGGGGTGCAACCCTTCGGTGGGGAAGGGCTTTCCGGCACCGGTCCCAAGGCCGGTGGCCCGCTCTACATGTATCGCCTGCTCGGCGCCCGTCCCCAGGAGGCGGTGGCCAACCAGCTGCACCAGGAGTCCGGTGCCCTGCACGCCGAGGCGAAAGCCCCCCTCGTGGCCCTGCGCGACTGGGCGAGCAAGCAGGATCCGGCCCTCGCCGCCCTGTGCGATCACTACGCCGCGCTCTCCCAGAGCGGCCGTACCCAGCTGCTGACCGGCCCCACCGGCGAGCGCAACAGCTACAGCCTGCTGCCCCGGGAACGGGTGCTCTGTCTTGCCCAGGAGAAGGCCGACCTGCTGGCCCAGCTGGCCGCCTGTCTGGCGGTCGGCAGCCAGGTGCTGCTGCCGGACGATGCCCAGACACGCTCCCTGCTCTCTTCCCTGCCGACCGAGGTGCGGGATCCCATCGCGCTGGTGGCGGACTGGGCCACGGGGGAGACGGACTTCGATGCCTTGCTGCACCACGGCGACTCGGATCAGTTGCGGGAGGTGAGCAAGCTCGCCGCCGCGCGCCAGGCAGCCCGTAACGGCGCCATCATCGGTGTGCACGGCCTGCATCGCGGCGAGACCGACATCCCGCTGGAGCGCCTGCTCATCGAGCACGCCCTCTCGGTCAACACCGCCGCCGCCGGTGGCAACGCCAGCCTGATGACTATCGGCTAAGCGCCACATAGTGACGGAGACTCAAGCCCCGCCGATGCGGGGCTTGTTCTTTCGTCTCTGGGACACGCCCATGAAAAAGGCCGCCCTTGTCGGGGCGGCCTTTTTGTTCTCCCTTCTCCCCTCGCGGGAGAAGGGTGGGGGATGAGGGGCAACTCGCCTACACGTAATCCATAAACACCCGGGAAGTGAGCTTGGTAATGAGCTCATAGGGAATGGTGCCGATCTGGTCGGCCACCCGCTCTACCGGCAGCCCCTCACCCCAGAGCACTGCCTCGTCGCCGGCCTTGTCGGTGGCGTCGGGGCCGAGATCCACCGTGGTCATGTCCATGGAGACGCGACCCACCAGGGGCACGATGCGGCCATTGACCAGCACTGGCGTGCCGTTGGGGGCCATGCGCGGATAACCGTCGCCATAGCCGATGGCAATCACCCCGAGCCGGGTATCGCGATCCGACACCCAGTTGGCGCCATAACCCACCGGCTCGCCCGCCTTGTGATCCCGCACCGCGATGAGCTGGGTCTTGAGGGTCATCACCGGCTGCAGGTCGTAATCGGCCGCCACCGTATTAGGGAACGGCGAGACGCCGTAGAGGATGACGCCGGGGCGGATCCAATCGCAGTGGGAATCCGGCCAGGCCAGGATGCCTGCCGAGTTGGCCATGGCGCGCTCGCCCAAAAGCGGCGCGGTCAGCTGGCTGAACAAGTCGATCTGCTCGCGGGTGGTGGGTTGCTCCAGCTCATCGGAGCGGCTGAAGTGAGTCATGACATTGAACGGCTGCACCACGTTCTTGCACTTGGCGAGGCGCTCGATAAAGGCGGGCATCTCCTCGGCCCGTACCCCGAGGCGGTGCATGCCGGTATCGAGCTTGAGCCAGGCCACTACGGGGGCAGGCAGCTCCGCCTGCTCCAGCGCCTCGAGCTGCTCCCAGGTGTGCACCGCGGTCTGCAGGTTGTTGGCCGCCAGCACCGGCAGGTCGGCGGCGCTGAAGAAGCCCTCCAGCAGCACGATGGGCTTGACCACGGCGCAGGAGCGCAGCATCAGCGCCTCTTCGATGCGGGCCACCGCGTAGGCGTCCGCATCCACCAGGGTGCGGGCGACCGGCAGCAGGCCGTGGCCGTAGGCATTGGCCTTGACCACGGCAATGATCTTGCATTGGGGGGCGTGGCGTTTCACCACGGCGAGATTGTGGCGCAGGGCCGCTGTGTTGATCTGGGCGATAGCCGCTTTCATCTGTTTTCCCTTACGAGGGCATGATAATCAGGCACCGGGTGGTGTCAGCCCTCAAATCTCATCGTCTAAGGCCGGACCGGCAGAATTGTCGAACCGGGAAAACTGTTTATGGATGCCGGGAGCAGGCTCCCGACTTACTTAGTAGTCATCGTCAAACGCCGGGCCCGCGTAGTTGTCAAAACGCGAGAACTGACCCTGGAAGGTGAGCCGCACTCGTCCTATGGGACCGTTACGCTGCTTGCCGATGATGATCTCGGCGATCCCCTTGTCGGGGCTGTCGTCGTGGTAGACCTCGTCGCGGTAGATGAACATGATCAAGTCCGCATCCTGCTCGATGGAGCCGGATTCCCGCAGATCCGAGTTGACCGGGCGCTTGTCGGCCCGCTGTTCCAGGCTTCGGTTGAGCTGGGAGAGCGCCACCACCGGGCACTGCAACTCTTTCGCCAGCGCCTTGAGGGAGCGGGAGATTTCACCGATTTCCAGTGTACGGTTATCAGACAGCGCCGGAACCCGCATCAGCTGCAGGTAGTCCACCATGATCATGCTGATGCCGCCGTTGTCCCGCGCCACCCGACGGGCACGGGAGCGCACTTCGGTCGGGGTCAGGCCGGAGGAGTCGTCGATGTACATCTTCCCCTTCTCCAGCAGCAGCCCCATGGTGGAGGAGAGCCGCGCCCAATCCTCGTCGTCGAGCTGGCCGGTCCGCACCTTGGTCTGGTCGATGCGCCCCACCGAGGCGAGCATACGCATGATGATCTGCTCGGAGGGCATCTCGAGGGAGAAGATCAGCACCGGCTTGTCGGCGGTGAGGGCCGCGTGCTCGCACAGGTTCATGGCAAAGGTGGTCTTGCCCATGGAGGGACGGGCGGCGACGATGACCAGATCCGAACGCTGCAGGCCGGCGGTCATCTTGTCCAGATCGTTGTAGCCGGACGACACGCCGGTCACCCCGTTGTGGGGGGTCTTGAACAGCTCTTCAATCTTGTCGACGGTCTGCTCGAGGATGAGCTTCAGGGGCTGGGGGCCCTCGTTGGCGCTGGTGCGCTGCTCGGCGATCTGGAACACCTTGCTCTCGGCAAGATCCAGCAGATCGTTGGAGGTACGGCCCTGGGGCTCGTAGCCCGCTTCGACTATCTCGTTGGCGACCGAGATCATCTCCCGCACCACCGCCCGCTCACGCACGATCTCGGCGTAGGCACTGATGTTGGCGGCACTCGGGGTGTTCTTGGCGATCTCCACCAGATAGGCGAAGCCACCGGCCTCTTCCAGTTGCTCGGAGCGCTCGAGCTCCTCCTGCAGAGTGATGAGGTCGATGGGGTTGCCCGCATTGGAGAGGCGGGTCATGGCCTGGAAGATCAGGCGGTGCGGACGGCTGTAGAAATCCTTGTCGATCACCCGTTCGGCGACCCGATCCCAGGCCTCGTTGTCCAGCATCAGGCCACCCAGTACGGACTGTTCGGCCTCAAAAGAGTGGGGAGGTACTTTCAGCTGTTGTGTCTTGGCGTCTTTTTTCGCCGTCACTTGCTCTGCCATACACATAAAAACCGCAGCGGGAAGGGGACGGGAATTTTACAAAAGAAACCCCGCCATCGCGAGTGCTAATACGTCCCGTCATCGCATCCGGCGACAAGACGGGACCCAAGCCTCGTCAGCGTCATCCACTTCTGCGCCGCAGACCTGCCTCACAGTACGAGAAAGGGCCAGACCAGGGTCTGATCTTTCGTTCTTGCTCTTTGTTTGTTGCGCAGCCTGCGCACCGAGCGACTCGGCCGTCTGTGTCTCATGGGCGCCTCCCCTGTCGGACGACTCAATCTGTTCATGAATAATTCATGCCATCCGTGATAATCATACCAGCAAGCTGCAACACAAAAAGGGACTGGCAGCCTGCCATGCGCCTCGCTGAGCTTGCACAAGCAGAGCATGCCCCCACCTACATGAGAGTGAAAGAGTCAAAATGAAAAAGATGCTGACCCTGTTTGCCCTGATCCTGGCCATTGGCCTTGGGGCACCCATCGCCGAGGCCAAGAAACTTGGTGGCGGCAAATCCTTTGGCAAGAGCTACAAGACGGCCCCGGCCCAACCTGCGGCCAAGCCGGTCGACACCAAGAACCCGACCGTGGGCGCCCAGGCACCCAAGAAAGGCGGCATGATGGGCGGCCTGCTGGGTGGTCTGCTGGCCGGCGGCCTGTTCGCCTACCTGCTGGGCAGCGGTGCCTTCGAAGGTCTGCAAGGGATGGACTTCCTGCTGATCGCCCTGCTGGCACTGGGCGGTGTCTTCCTGTTCCGAGCCCTGCGCAGGAACAAGGCGGCAGCGGCCCAGCCACAGACGGCCTATGCGGGCTATCAACCGCCCCAGAGCGCGGCCCCCCAGCAGTTCGAGCAGAGCCACAGCGCCCCGCAGGCCACCGGTTTTGCCGACAGCGACGTGCCCTTCCGTCTGCCCCCGGGCTTTGACATGAACGGCTTCCTGGCCGGCGCCCGCGATCACTACCGCACCCTGCAAGAGGCCTGGAACAAGAACGACCTGGAGAAGATCCGCGAGTACGTGAGCCCCGAGCTGTTCGAGCACCTCAAGGCCGAACGCGCCGAGCTCTCCGGTGAGCAGCACACCGAGGTGATGTACGTGGACACCCAGCTGGTCCGTGCCGACTACGGCAGCGACTGGGCCCAGGTGAGCGTGCGCTTCAGCGGCCGCTACATGGATCGTCAGGAGCAGGTCGAGGAGGATATCAAGGAGGTGTGGCACCTCGAGCGTGATCTCGCCAAGGACAATGCCCCCTGGCATATCGTCGGCATCGAGCAGCTCTAAGGTTCAACCGACCCATTTCATCAAGGCGACCTCAGGGTCGCCTTTTTATTGCCCTCAGATCGTGTCATGCCCTATTTCGAGGCAGCTTCCCGTGGCCGGATATATTTCCCGAGAGACACAGCTGATGACATTGAAAATAAAAAGAGAGGCAGCCATGGCTGCCTCTCTTTTTTATTGGCT
>NZ_CAWMFQ010000175.1:25359-32402 GCF_963866995.1 Aeromonas sp. ZOR0002
AACCCTCTACCGAGGTGGAGTTGATATAGCTGACCTCGCCGGCCGGCTGATAATCGGCGACCTGGATGGTCTTCTTCGCCGCGATATAATCCTTCAGCACACCGGCATCCACCAGACCGGCATTAATGGTGTCGATCTTCGGATAACCGTCACCACCGGCCGCGCTGAAGCTCGGGATGGAGAAGCTGTAGGTTGCTGCCGGATCGAAGGCCTTGCCGCCGATGGTGGCGATGTCCACACTCTTGGCTTGGCAATCCACCGTCATCTTGATGCCGCCGAACTGGGCATAGCCACCGGTATTGGCGGTCTTGGTCGCGACCTGACCCAGGTAGGTCAGCAGCTCGTTGCCGCTCATGGTCGCCTTGTTGACGGTGTTGCCGAACGGATGCACGGTCAGCACGTCACGGTAGCTGATGTCCCCTGCCGCGATGGAGGCACGCACCCCACCGGAGTTGACGATGCCAAAGTCGGTGCTCAGCTTCTCGGCGGTCGCGGTGGTGATGAGACGACCCAGGTTGGTCTGCTTGTTGCGGACGTTGGCGCGCTCACCGTCCAGTACGCCATCGGTGGCACCGATAACCACACCCAGCTCCTGCTGTCCCTTCTCCTGATAGGTGAGCAGGGTGTTGTAGAGCTCGGGATCCTTGACGATCTCTTCCTGAATGAAATCACCGTCCGCGTTCTTCAGGTTGACCGGGATCAGATCGTACTGGGTCAGGGTCAGCTTGCCATTCTGATAGTCAAACTGGGCACGACCCACATACTTGCCCCACTCGTGAGCCTGCATGATCCAGGTGCCGTTCTGCTGATCCGGCTGGCAGTCGTCGCCCGGCTTGAAGTCGGCGTACTTGTCCGGGGTGCCCGGCTCCATGCAGACCGGGTTCTGGGAGTGACCACCGATGATGGCGTCCAGGGTGCCTGCCGGCAGCGCACGGGCCATCTCCACGTCACCCGGTGCGTTGCTGCCGTGCTGACCATTCTCGTAATGGCCCATGTGGGTGATGGCAAGAACCAGGTTCGCCTCTTTGTTGTCGCGGATCTGCTTGCCGAGATTGGCGGCTTCCGTGGTCGGATCGCGGAACTCCAGGGTCTGGACGTTGTTGGGATCCACCAGCTGGGCGGTGTCCTCTGTGGTCAGACCCAGCACGGCGACCTTGAGGCCGCTTTCCAGCTTGAACACCTTGTAGGGATCGAAGTAGCGCTTGCCGCTCGTCTTGTCATAGATGTTGGCGGAGATCATCGGGAACTGGGCCCACTGGCGCTGTTTCTCGAGGATGGTCAGGGGGTTGTCGAACTCGTGGTTGCCCACCGCCATGGCATCGTAACGGATGCTGTTCATGGCCATGAAGTCCGGCTCTGCATCCTGCAGATCCGACTCTGGCACTCCGGTGTTGACGTCACCGCCGGAGAGCACCAGCACTTCGCTGCCCGCCGCTTTCGCCTCGGCACGCAGCCGCTCGACCAGGGTCTTCTGGGCCGCCATGCCATATTCGCCCTTGTCGTTGTGCCAGAAACGACCGTGGGTATCATTGGTATGCAAAATGGTCAGCTTGCAGACATTTTCGGTGCAGGGGGCGACGCTGTCGTTGCTTGAGGTATTGCAGCCGCTCAATGCGGCAAGCACTGCCAGTGCGATACTTCCTTTGACAAATTTATAATTCATTTCCATATCACCTTGTTATTTTGTTATTGGACGACCCTATCTAGGATCGGGCGGTAATATAACAAACAACATGTGACGGTTTTTCATCGGCGACTCACAAATTCCGCCAAATGTGATCATCCACGCAACCTGTTTCCCCTATTTGGAACAGAGGCACCCCACTCGCAGAGCAATTTCCCCCATGATGGCAGCCCGCCGGTAACGGTTATGGCATACTGCCCGCCAATCAATGCCAAGGAGTGCCTGGAATGGCCAAGTACGACAAAATTTCCCCCGAAACCCAGCAGGAGGCGATGAAGATCGCCCGTGCCAACCAGAAGCCGGGGCAGACCAAGGAGCAAACCCAGCTCATCGCCCAGGGGATCCAGAAGGGCATAGACGAATACAAGAAACAGATGAAGGCGAAGGCCCGCGAGGCCAGCCGCCAGAAGAAACTGCAAGCCAAAGCCAGGCACTCTTCCCAAGAGACACGGGAAGAGGAGAGCGAAGCCGAGGTCATCGAGCTCACCCGCCAGCACCCGCTGCCCTGGATCCTGCTGGTGCTGAGCTGGCTGGTATTTGCCGTGCTCTGGTTCTGGTTCCGCTGATCCTGCCCAGGCAAACCTTTGCCCTGCGATCCGCTTCACAGCCCGGGCGCGGGGGACTGGTCATTCCCCACCCGGACTGCCTACACTCTGCCCCCCTTGTCAGGAGACACTCATCATGAATCCGGCCCCGCTCTATCTGCTGGCTCCCCTCGCCCTCTTCCTCGTGACCCTGGTGCTCTATCGCATCTCGCCACTGCGGGCGGTTGCCGCCGGCCATGCCCGCTGGTTTATCCTGCCCGCCTTCACTCTCTTTATCCTGCTCATCGTCATCAATGGCGCTGCGGATCCCGCCCTGCGAAGCCCTGCTTTCCACTGGCTGATGCCGGGGTTCGGCTTTGCCCTGAGCCTGTTCCCTGCCCTGCCCAAGGCACTGGTACCGCGCCTGGCTATCAAGGAGGGAGCCTTTGCTGCCCTGGGTCTGATGCTGATGAGCCTTGCCATGGTCTACTGATCGGCAAACGCTGGCGTCACGATGGCGCCAGCCCCCCTTCTTGTACAAAGAATGGCCTTCAGGCATCTTGGTGGGCGGATAACCGGCATGGAGGCCAGATGAACAATCCGCCCGATTTCATGGCGCTGTGGGATTATCAGGATCCCGTTGCCAGCGCCCAGCGTTTTCAAGCACTGCTGCCCGAGGCGCGTGCCGCCAACCTGCAATGGGAGCTGGAGCTCCTCACCCAGATAGCCCGTACCCATTCGCTGCAACGCCAGTTTGCACAGGCGCACCAGCTGCTCGACGAGATAGAACCCCGCCTCACCGAGGCGACTCCCCGGGCCCGCCTGCGCGCCTTGCTGGAGCGTGGCCGCACCTTCAACTCCGCCGGTGACAAGGCCAGCGCCAGAGCCCTGTTTGAACAGGCCTGGCAACTGGGAGAGCAGTACGAAGAGCACTATCTGGCCATCGATGCGGCCCACATGGTGGCCATCGCCGCCCCCCTGAAGGAGCAGAGCCACTGGCACCAGCTGGCGATGACCCTGGCCGAGCGCAGTCACGACAAGCGGGCGCGAAGCTGGCTCGCCACCCTCTACAACAATCAGGGCTGGACCCTGTTCGAGCTGGGTCGCCTCGACGAGGCCATCGCCTGTCAACAAAAGTGCCTGGCCTGGCACGAGCAGCACAACAACCAGAGCAAAGCCTTTATCGCCCGCTGGAGTCTGGCGCGCCTGAGCCGGGCCCAGGAGCGCCATGAACAGGCCATGGCCGAACTGGCGCAGTTGCGCGACGACATGGCCGCCGCAGGCACCCCCGAGGATGGCTATGTGTTCGAGGAGCTGGGGGAGAATGCACTCGTGCTCAATGATCCCGCGGCGACCGAATACTTTGCCCGCGCCTGGTTTCTGCTGTCACAGGATGGCTGGTTCACCGCCAACGAGGCAGAACGACTGGCCAGGCTCAAGCTGCTCGCCAAACTCTGATAAGCGTGCGGGGCGACCAATTGGCCGCCCCGCACATCAGCATGTCTGCCCGGGAGCAGAGGTGACGGCTCAGGCCGGACTCGCCTCTTCCCAGCTCTGCTTCTTGCGATAAATCGTGGAAGGGCTTATTTCCAGCAGGGCCGCCGCCTTGGGGATGTTGCCGTCACAACTGGCGATGGCCTGCTCGATGGCCTCCTTCTCCACCTGCCAGAGCGGACGGACCTGCCTGCGAACGACGACGGATTCTGACTGGGGATCCGCGATCCCGACCGCAGGCTCCGGGGCCAGGGTACGCCCCCCGTTGAGGGGAGGTGGCAGGATATCCGGGCTCACCAGCTCGCCATCGTTGAGCACCACTATGTTGCGCACCACGTTTTGCAGCTCGCGCACGTTGCCGGGCCAGGGATAGTCGAGCAGCACCTGCACTGCGTCCGCATCAAAATCCCTGAACCGCTTGTTCTCCTCACCGGCATAACGCAGCAGCAACTCCCGGGCCAGCAGCAGGATGTCCTCTCCCCGCTCCCTCAGGGGGGGCAGCGCCAGCGGGATCACGTGCAGGCGGTAGTAAAGATCTTCACGAAACCGTCCGGCCTTGACCTCCACCAGGGGATCCCGGTTGGTGGCGCAGACAAAGCGCACATCCACCGTCTCCAGCTTGCCGCTGCCGACCCGCTGCAAGGTGCCGGTCTGGATGAAACGCAGCAGCTTGCTCTGCAGGTCGAGATCCATCTCGCAGATCTCGTCGAGGAAGAGGGTACCGCCGTCCGCCAGACTGGCCGCCCCCTTGCGATCCCCTTGGGCACCGGTAAACGACCCCTTCACGTGGCCGAAGATCTCGCTCTCCATCAGGTCATGGGGAATGGCGGCGCAGTTGAGGGCGATGAAGGGCTGATCCCGACGCGGGCTGCACTGGTGGATGGCCTCGGCGCACACCTCCTTGCCAGTGCCGCTCTCGCCAGTGATGAAGACGGTGGCCTTGCTCGGCGCCGCGCTCTCGATGATGCGATAGACCGCCTGCATCGCCATGGAGGCGCCGATGAAACCGGCAAAGGAGCTGCGCTCGAAGTTTTCCCGATACTGGGCCACCAGCGAGCTGAGCTGCTGGTGCTTCAGGGCATTGCGCGCCGTGGCGCACAGGCGCTTGCCATCGAACGGCTTGGTGAGAAAATCGAAGGCCCCGAACCGCATCGCCTCCACCGCCACATCCACCGAGCCGTGCGCGGTGATCACCACCACGGAGCAGGGCAGTTGCCGCTCAGTGATCTGCTGCAAGATGTCCATGCCGGACATGTCGGGCAACTCCAGGTCGAGCAGCACCACGGGGGGCGGGCTTGCCAGCAATTGTGCCAAAGCCTGCTGGCCACAGTCTGCCAGCTGCACCTCGTAGCCATCCTGGGCCAGATACTGCTCATAGACGACCGCCAGACTGCGGGTATCTTCCACCAACAGGACACGGGGTTTGCTTTCAGCCACGAGATCCATCCTTGCGCTTGATTTTGTTGTCTATTCTGGGGGCTAGCCGCCACACACTCAAGACGGCCTCATCGCTTTATCCGGGGGATTGCGACAATACACAAGCAAAAACGGCTCCCTGGGGAGCCGTTTTTATGGTGCTTTGAGCTTATTTCTTGGCGTTGTCGCCATCGGCAGCCGGTTTTTCGATGGCCAGCAGCTCTACGTCAAATACCAGCACGGCGTTGGCCGGGATGGAACCTGCACCGTGCTCGCCATAGGCCAGCTTGGACGGCAGGAAGAACTTGAACTTGGAGCCGACTGGCATCAGTTGCACCCCTTCGGTCCAGCCCGGGATCACCTGGTTGAGCGGGAAGGTAGCCGGCTCACCGCGATCGACGGAGCTGTCAAACTTGGTGCCATCGGTCAGGGTACCGGTGTAGTGCACCTTGACGATGTCGGTGGCCTTCGGCTTGGCGCCGTCACCCATCTTCTCGACCTGATATTGCAGGCCGGACTCGGTGCTCTTCACGCCCTCTTTCTTGGCGTTGGCAGCCAGGAACTCTTCACCCTTCTTCAGGTTTTCCACGGCATCCTTGTCGGCCTTCGCCTTGGTCAGCTCGTTGATCTTGGCGTCGTATTCCTGCAGAACCTTCTGGATCTCCTCGTCGGTCATCTTGGCTTCTTTGCCCAGACCGTCGGTGACACCCTTCAGGATCACGGTGTTGTCCAGCTTGATGCCGAGCTCCTGCTGGCGCTCCAGGGTATTGGCGATATAACGACCCATGGAGAGGCCGATCGCATAGCCGGATTGCTCTTCAAAGCTCTTGGCCTCAGCCTTGGGGGCCTCTGCCGGCTTGCTGGCTTCTGCCTTGACCTCTGCGGTGTTGGTCGCAGCAGGTTTCTCATCTTTTTGGCAAGCAGTCAGACCGACGGCAACCGCCGCAGCCAACAGGGACACCTTCAGAAAATTGTTCATCAGTTTCTCCAAAACTCTAAATACCGCTCTCGGTTCCTTCGTGAAATGAGAGGTTTATCGTGATAAGCGCCTTATACTAACGCCGTGATCGCAGGTAACGAAAGCATGAGACAGGAAAAATGATCAAAAGTGCCATTTATCTCATCGGTATTTGCCTGATGCTGACGGGGTGCGAACAACGCTCACTTCCCAGCCAGCAGATCCGCCTCGCCCACCAGGGTCTGCTGAGCGCGGATCTCGCCAGTTCCGGCAAGCTCGCGCTCGTCTCCAGCCTGAGTCAGGGCACTGTGGTGTGGGATCTGGAACAGGGCAAGGAGCGCTGGCGCTGGCGCCAGAGCGACGACCAGGAAGAGTTCGTCACCCTGACCCGCTTCTCCCCCGATGACAGCCATGCCATCACCGCCACCCAGCACACCTTCGCCATCTGGCGCTTGCAGGATGGCCGCTCCCAGGGCTACTACTCCCTGCCAGAATCCCGCCTGCGCGATGCGGCGATCTCGGCGGATGGCCGCCAGGTGCTCATCGGCCGTGAAGACGGCAAGGCGGAAGTGGTCGACACCCAGACCGGACGCCGGCTGCAATTCCTCGGCCACACCGAACAGGTCAACACGGTGGATCTCTCCCCCAATGGTCGCTATGCCCTCACCGGCGGCAACGATTACAGCGCCTATCTGTGGGATACCCGCACGGGCCAGGTGGTGTGGCGCTTCAACCACGCCGGGCGAGTCGTGATGGCGAGACTGGATCCGTCCGGACGTTTCGCCTTCACCGCAGACAGTCGCCAGGCCAGCATCTGGGATCTCAAAACCGGCAAGGAGCACAGCCGGTTGCAATACGATCACCGCTTCGAGGTCTACACCAGCGCCCGCTTCGTCAACGGCGGCAACTGGCTCATCACCGGCGCCCCCTCCCGCCAGCTCACTCTGTGGCAGGTGAGTGACGGCCA
>NZ_CAWMFQ010000175.1:32435-42774 GCF_963866995.1 Aeromonas sp. ZOR0002
CGCCCCATCCCAAGGTTAAACCGCCGAGCGCTGTGGTCTATGGCGTGGCTTTGCGCGACAATGACCACCTCGTCAGTGCCAGCTCCAGTGGCCTGGCTGAAATCTGGACTATCAAGTAAGGACCAAAAGGCCCATGAGTCAGCAACTAAACGAACGCCTCGAAACCCTGGAAAGCCGCCTCGCCTTTGCCGAATACACGGTGGAGCAGCTCAACGACGAGGTCACCACCCAGGGTCGCGAGCTGGACCGGCTCAAACACCAGATCCATCTACTGGTGGATAAATTGCAGAGCGTACAGCCGAGCCAGATCGCCAGCATGGCCGAAGAGACGCCGCCACCGCACTACTGATACGTGCCAGCCATAAAAAAACCCGCGCCATGCGCGGGTTTTTTTATCATCGGCCAGGCCGTGATCAGTGCTGATGGCCCTTGCCACCACAACCACCACCACCGCAGCAACCACCGTGACCGTGATCGTCGCCGTGATCGTGTGCATGGCTGTGACCATGGCCGCCACAGCAGCCACCGTGGTCATGATCGTGATCATGGCCGTGATCATGGTCATGACCATGACCGTGACCGCAGCCACCAGCGCCGTGCACATGGCCATGGGCCAGCTCTTCGGCGGTCGCGGCACGCACGTCCTTGATCTCGACCTTGAAGCCCAGGGTCACGCCAGCCAGGGGATGGTTGCCGTCCACCTTGATGAACTCCTCGGACACCTCGATGACGGTCACCGGACGGTGACCATCGTCGGTCTCGGCCACAAAAGTATCCCCTTCAGACACTTCCATACCGTCGAACAGCTCGCCGGGCACTTCCTGCACCAGATTCTCGTCGTACTCGCCATAGGCCTGGTTCGGCGTCAGGGTGACGTCGAACGCCTCGCCCACGCTGCGACCTTCCAGCTCGGCTTCGAGGCCGGAGACCAGGTAACGGGTACCGTGCAGATACACCAGCGGCTCTTTACCGACAGTGGTGTCGATGACTTCACCGTGTTCGTCGGTGACCGTGTATTCCAGCGTAACCACGCTCAGGGGAGCTACTTTCATGTCAGGGATCCTGCGGATAGAAAAAAACGGGCTCAGAATACCTCAAAAAGGCAGACAAGCATATGGTCGGCCCGGCTTCAGTATGATGAAAAAGTCATCAACAGCGACCCGCCTGACCGGCGTACCATCACCTTGAGGCATGTCCCTCACTCGGGACGAAACACCCCTATCACCTGCTCCGCCTCACGCGTAGCCTTGTCCACCTGCTCCTGGGTCTGCACCTGGGTATCCCCGCACTCGACACAGGTCACCTTCTCGACTCCATGCTCCATATACAGCATCATGGTGTCCATCTTGCCGCACGCCGGGCAAACCGCCCCGGCAATGAAGCGCTTTTTACGTCTGGTTTCCATTTTTGTTACCTCCAGGCAGCATCATATCAGGGTTTTTACATGCATCACGCCATCGAATATCAGCATTTTTCCACTTCCACCCTTCAGGTCGGCCCCCGCAAGCGCTCCCCCATGGGCCAATTGCTGCGCGTCACCCAGGGGGCGGCGCTGCTGAAATTGGGTGCCCATGAGCTGCTGCTGACACCTGGCAGCCACTTCTGGCTCTGTGCCGATGCCCTCGCCGCCTTCACCCCTCTGGCTGACTGCCAGCATGATCTGCTGGCCTGCTCCGTGCGGGTGCCCCAGCCCGCCCAGGCTGGCTGGTTGCAGGCAAACCCGTTGATGGACGCACTGCTGGACAGCCTGGCGGCCTGGTCACGCCCCCGAGACTGGCAAGGCCCCTATGGGCAGCGACTGCAAGTGGTGGGGGATGAGTTGCACGGCTGCACCATCTCGTCACTGGGGGATCAGGCACTGCAAGATGCCTGGCAAGCCCTGGCCAGAGCACAGCCGGATAGCGTGGCTGCCTGGCAGACCCTGCTGGGCACTCGCGGTCTCGAGGGCCCGCACGCCCAGGCACTGCAGGATCAGTGGCAACTGTTGCAGGGGATTCGCCTGCTGCGAAGCGGCAGCACACCGTCACAGGTGGTGAGCAGGCTGGGTTATCGGGATGAAAGCGCGCTGGCCGAGGCTCATCTGCAATGGCTCGGGGCGCCCCTCTCCCCTCAGCCGTCCGCGACCCGATAAAAGAGGCATAAAAGGATGGCAAAAGAAATCCAGTTTTGCGGCTCACCGCCGCTAACAACAAAGGAGTCATTCATGTCACCATCCTTTATGCTGAACACCCGATTGACCGTCACCGACTAGATCAACAGGACATCCGCCATGACGAGCAAGGCCAACCAATCCCAGGGCATGTTGCTGTTCCACCTCTCTGCCAGACAATCCTTCGCCATCGGTACCCTCAAGGTGAAGGAGATCGTGCCCTACACCCAGCTCACCGCCCTGCCACAATCCCATCCCACCGTGCTCGGGGCCGCCAGCATGCGCGGCACCACCATCCCGGTGATCGACATGGCAATGGCCGTGGGCTACCGCCCCATCAGCCGGGAGGAGATGCCCCACTGCTTCATCATCATCACCGATTGCCGCCGTACCCTGGTGGGCTTTCTGGTGCGGGGCATCGACAAGATCACCGAGTGCAACTGGCGTGACATCGAGCCGCCCCCTCCCTCTTTGGGACAGAACGTCTTCGTCACCGGCGTGACCCGGGTGGGAGATCAGTTGATCCAGTTGCTGGATGTGGAACTCATCCTGTCGCGGGTCTATCCGGACGATCCCAGCCATCTCTACCCCGTGCTGACCGACGTGCAGCGCGAGCGGCTCAAGCCGATGCGGATCCTGCTGGTGGACGACTCCTCTGTCGCCCGTCGCCAGCTCATGGCGGCGCTCGATTACATCAACATCCCCTACGAGGTCTGCACCAACGGACGCGACGCCCTCACTCTGATGCAGACCCGGGTCTCCCAGGGCACGCGGATCGACATCCTGGTGAGCGATATCGAGATGCCGGGGCTGGATGGTTACGAGCTGGCCTTCGAGGTGCAGAGCGATGCCAAGCTGGCGGGAGCCTACATCATCCTGCACACCTCCCTCTCCAGCGAGATCAGCGTGGAGCGGGCCCATCAGGTCGGTGCCCACGAGGCGCTCACCAAGTTTGAAGCCAACGAACTGATCCAGGCCATGCTGCGCGGCGCCGAGCACCACGATCGTCTGATGGCCTGATGTCGCGGCGAGCCAAGGACTCGCCGCCCCCTTTTCCTCCCTGCTCTTCCGAGTCGTTGCATGTTGACAGAAAGCCACTTTCACGCCCCTTGGTGGGCCCGCAACCCCCATCTGCAAACCATTTTGCCCAAGTGGCTGCGCCGCTCGCCTGCCCGCTTCATCCAGGAGCGCTTCGAACTCCCGGACGGCGATTTCGTTGATCTGGCCTGGAGCGGCGAACCCGGCCAGGATGAACAACCCCTGGTGGTGGTGTTCCACGGACTGGAGGGGAGCATTCACTCCCACTATGCCAAGGGGCTCTTTGCCCACCTGCAGCGGCAAGGGAACGAGGCGGTGCTGATGCACTTTCGGGGGTGCAGTGGCGAGCCGAACCGGCTGCTGCAGGCCTATCACTCAGGCGCCATCGAGGACGCCCAAGCGGTGATTGCCGAGCTGGGGCGACGTTTTCCTGGCCGCCCCCTGGTCGCCATCGGCTATTCCCTGGGGGGCAACATGCTGGTCAATCTGCTGGCGCGGGCCTGCCCGGCACCATTGAAGGCGGCGGTGGTAGTGTCGGCCCCGCTGCAACTGGCAAGCTGTGCCGATCGGGTCAATCAGGGCTTCTCACGGGTCTATCAGAACTACCTGCTGCGCACCATGCGAACCAACCTGCAAAGCAAGATCCGGCGCCAGAGCGCGGCACGGGCGCGCTGGCAGCCGGCCCAGATCACCCGCATCGCCACACTGAGGGAGTTCGACGAGCTGGTGACGGCACCGCTCCATGGTTTCGAAAGCGCCGATCACTACTACCAGACCTGCTCCGGCCTGGGCCTGCTGGCCCGCATTCCCATCCCGACCCTCGTCATTCACGCCGCCGACGATCCCTTCATGACCGATGCCGTCATTCCGGCGGCGGAGCAGCTCTCCCCTCTGGTGCGCTACGAGCTGAGCAGACAGGGCGGCCACGTGGGCTTCCTGCACGGCTCTCCCTGGCGCCCCCGCTTCTGGCTGGATGAGCGCATCAGCCAGTGGTTGCGGGAGCAGACTCAGGGTGCGAGCCGATAACCGTTGCGCCCCTCTTCCTTGGCCTGATAGAGGGCACCATCGACTCGCTCGAGCAGCATGACGAGGCTCTCCCCGGCTCGCCACTGGGCTATCCCCTGGCTCAGGGTGAGGTGGGGGGAAACGTCGGAATCCTCATGGGGCAGAGCCCTGGCCGCCAGAGTGGCGCGAATGCGCTCCGCCACCTCCTGGCCACCGGCCAGCGTCGTCTCCTGCAGCAACACCACGAACTCCTCTCCCCCGTAGCGCGCCACCAGATCGCCGGGCTCCCGCACACTCTCCTCCAGGCACTCGGCCACCAAGATCAGGCACTCATCCCCCGCCTGATGACCATAGCGATCGTTGTAGCGCTTGAAGAAATCCACATCGAGCAGGATCACGGTGAGCGGTACATCCTGGGTGGTGCCTTGCGCAATGGCACGCTTGCACGCCTGATCGAAGTGGCGACGGTTGGCTATGCCGGTCAGGGGATCCCGGTTGGCCATGGCATTCATCTTGTTTGCCAGCATCAGGTTGTCGTGTTCCCTTGACACCGCAAGCTCGAACCAGCCGTTGAGCATGCGCCGCCCCGTCTCCAGCACCACCAGCAAGACCCCAACCACGATGGTGTTGACCAGAACAAAGGGCTCAGGACTCCAGGAGGCTCTCACCAACAAGAACAGCAGGGGGACCGACACCAGTGCGTAAAACAGCCGCACATCGCAATACGCGGCGACGAGACCGGTCAGCAGCAGCAGGCTGACCATGTTGAAAATGAAACTGAAGCCTCCCTTCAAGTCGACGATCGAGATGGTGTAACCCACCATGGCCCAGGCCAGCCCCCAGGCCAGGGCACAGACGCACAGGGACACCAGCCAGATGGCATGGGGTTGACGGGAGAGCCAGCCCCACCCGAGCGGCAGCAGCAAGCCAACACCTATCATGGCAAAGAGCTGCCATTTGTAGGACCAGGGCAGGTTGCCGACCAGTACCAGGTGTGCATCCCGATAGATGTAGAAGCGGGTCAGCAGAAATACGAGGGCGATGAGATTGATGACCCAGTACCAGCGCAAACCGGCGCTCAGGGCGCGGCGGCGGGCATCGAACAGGTGCTGTTCGAATTGACTGGAGGGTCGGCGTGCGTCAATGGATTGCATGGCACCCCTCGTCCAAAACGAGACAAATCCCTTGCGCTTGCCGACCAGACACCGACAATATCCGCAACCCACTGAGTGAAGATGAAATCATGATTATCCCCTGGCAAGAACTGGAGCCGGACACCCTCACCAACCTGCTCGAACACTTTGTGCTGCAAGAAGGCACCGAATACGGTGAACAGGATGTCAGCCTGACCGACAAGGTCGAAGCAGTCAGGCAACAATTGCTACAAGGTAGCGCCGTGCTTGTCTACAGCGAGCTGCACGAAAGTGTCAATGTCGTCCCAAAGACTCATTTAAGCAAGTCACCCACTGACGACTTCCCCCAAGCGTAGCGCGGTCACGGCTTATCGGGCGGCTCACCCCGCCCTCCCCCTATCCAACTCGCACCATCAGGCCGCATGGCCAGTTCGCCATCCAGAAGCACCTATTCCAACGTACCCAGAGCACAGGGCAGCCCTCGTTCACCGCTATTGCCGGGAAGCGTGGTGGCTGCAGGAGGATGACGGCGCACTTGACCGCACTTTGGGCCACCCCTTATAACGGAACTCCCAAGGAAGAGAGAATTCTATGTCCGCCAAGCATCCCATCATCGCGGTCACCGGTTCGTCCGGTGCCGGTACTTCCACCTCCACCAACGCCTTCCGCTCCATGTTCCACCAGCTTGGATACAAGGCGGCCGTGGTCGAGGGGGACAGTTTTCACCGCTACACCAGGCCCGAGATGGACGTGGCGATCCGCAAGGCCCGGGAGCAGGGGCGGCATATCAGCTACTTCGGCCCGGAGGCTAACGATTTCGGTCTGCTCGAGTCTTTTTTCCAGGAGTATGGCCAGAGCGGCACAGGCCAGTACCGGCGCTATCTGCACAGCTTCGACGAGGCAGTGCCTTTCAACCAGATGCCTGGCACCTTCACCCCCTGGCAGGATCTGCCCGGCGAGACGGATCTGCTGTTCTACGAAGGACTGCATGGCGGCGTGGTCACGGGGGAGCACAACGTGGCGCGGCACGTGGACTTTCTCATCGGCGTGGTGCCCATCGTCAACCTGGAGTGGATCCAGAAGCTCATTCGCGACACCTCGGAACGCGGCCACTCCCGCGAGGCGGTGACCGACTCCATCGTGCGTTCCATGGACGACTACATCAACTTCATCACGCCGCAGTTCTCCCGCACCCACATCAACTTCCAGCGGGTGCCGACCGTCGATACTTCCAACCCCTTCAGCGCCAAGGTGATACCCAGCCTGGACGAGAGTATGCTGGTGATCAGGTTTCGGGGCATCAAGCAGGTGGACTTCCCCTACCTGCTGTCGATGATAGACGGCGCCTTCATGTCCAGGATGAACACCATCGTCGTGCCGGGTGGCAAGATGGGCTTCGCAATGGAACTGATCCTGCGCCCCCTGATCCAGCAACTGATCGAAACGGGCAAGATCACCTGAGCCAAGGAGCTTAACGATGCGCGCTGCACTTCTCTCATTCACGCTGGCAACCCTGCTGGGGGGTTGCAGCTCCGGCCCCGCCGCACCCACGGTCGAAACGGGCACCATGGTGGTTCGCCCGGCGGAGCATTGGACCTACGGGGCGACACCACGCTATGCGCTGGCCGAACAATTCCAGTATGCGGGCAACAGCGCCGCGCCCTGGCTCGAGCCGGTACAGCAGGCCGTCATCCGGCAACTGGACGGCAAAGGCTGGCGCAGCGTTCCCCTGGATGAGGCCGACGTCTGGGTCGCCATCGGGGTAGCTGGCAGCCAGGACATGAGCGATGGCGAGATCTTCTCCCGCCTCGGCATGACACCGGGCCTGAACGCCGCCGCCAATGCCCGCAAGGGAACCCTGGCCGTCGTGCTGCTCGACGGGCATAGCCAGAAAGCGGTGTGGAGCAGCGCCATCCAGCTCGCCAGCGACGTACCCGTCGCAGAGGAGGCCCGTGGCCAGCTTAGCCAGCAACTGGCCGCCCAGTTGCTGGGCTCACTACCGTCAGAGTGATGTCTCTTTCAACAAAAACGGCCTGCTTCACGCAGGCCGTTTTCCATGCACGCCGTGACGGCATCAGGGTCACTTCAACTCGCAGGTCAGCTGGGTCACACCGCTCTTGACCAGGGTGGCCTGCTTGTCCTGACGGGAGAAGGTAGTCACCCCGTCGGAATAGCTGGCAGTCTCTTTGGGCGACTCGATGCGCCCCAGCTTGTGATAGACACCGGCATAAGGGAACTGCACCATGTCGGCCTGAGCATCATAGGTGATGGCCAGCAACTCTTCCCCGCACTGATACTGGCTGTATTGATACTGGGTCGGCTGCGGCATGCTGCAGGCGGCCAGACCGAACAGGGGAAGCAACATCATCATTTTTTTCATCGCACTTTCCTTATGTCATGGCGTTATCGACGGGACAAACTATAGCGGTCAACCCTCAAGGATTTGATAACTATGGGTAATTTCTACCGCTTTTTCCAACATCAGGGAAACTGAACAATATTTTTCCATGGACAGATCCACCGCACGGGCGACCTGCTTCTCCGCCAGCCCCTTGCCGGTCACCACGAACTTGAGGTGGATCTGCTCAAATACCCGGGGAACGGTATCGGCGCGGGTCCCTTCCAGTTCGACATGGCAGGCGGTCACGGACTGACGGGCCTTCTCCAGGATGGAGACCACATCGATGGAGCTGCAACCGCCGACAGCCAGCAGGATCATCTCCATCGGGCTGGCACCTTCACCCGGGTTGGCGCCATCCAGGGTCACCTGATGACCGGACTCGCTCTCTCCCACAAACTTCATGCCTTCCACCCAGCTGACCTTGGCTTTCATCTCTCACTTTCCTCTCAATGACGACGGTTCTAACGCCCATAGCATACCTCAAGCCGGGGTCGAGTGGCACATGCGCCAGGATCTTGCCCGTTCACGACGATAAAGCCCCGTTTTGCGGCGACAAGCCTCTCCTGCGAAACGGACGACGACCCAAAGGGAAATAGATCGAAATCAACATCCGACCTCCTCTTCTTGCCTAGAATGCCCCGGACGACGCAGCAGATGGCGGCTCACCGGTGGACGGCAAAACCCCAAAGCCTTGTCAGCACAGGCAAAGGCTCTTATTCTACTGCGACCAAAGAGTAAGGAATGGCAAGCTTGGCAACTTGCCTGGACGCACAGTCCATAAAAATGACACTACAGAGGAAGTCTCATGATCATTGGCAAACCGCAAAGCGATCCCACCCTTGAGTGGTTCTTGTCGCATTGCCACATTCATAAGTATCCCGCCAAGAGCACCCTGATCCACGCCGGTGAAAAAGCGGAAACCCTCTACTACATCGTCAAGGGCACCGTCGCCGTCCTGATCAAGGATGACGAAGGCAAGGAGATGATCCTCTCCTACCTGAATCAGGGGGATTTCCTGGGCGAGATGGGGATGTTCGAAGAGAACGAGAATCCGGAGCGTTCCGCCTGGGTGCGTGCCAAAGGCGCCTGTGAAGTCGCCGAGATCTCCTACAAGAAGTTCCGCCAGCTGATCCAGGTCAACCCGGACATCCTGATGCGTCTATCCGGTCAAATGGCCAAGCGCCTGCAGCACACCAGCCAGAAGGTCGGCAACCTCGCCTTCCTGGACGTGACCGGCCGCATTGCCCAGACCCTGCTCAACCTGGCCAAACAGCCGGATGCCATGACCCACCCGGATGGCATGCAGATCAAGATCACCCGCCAGGAGATCGGCCAGATCGTCGGCTGCTCCCGTGAAACCGTCGGCCGCATCCTCAAGATGCTGGAAGAGCAGGAGCTCATCTCCGCCCACGGCAAGACCATAGTGGTGTTTGGTACCCGCTGACCGGGTTCCGCCGACGGCGCCCGCACAGCGCCGTTGGATAAAAAGGCTGCCCATGGCAGCCTTTTCCGATCCTCTCCCCTATAATCCCGAACGCCCCGCCGTCATGGCCTTCGCCAAGAGAACTCCTATGCACCTTCAATGCCCCCTTTGCCGCAGCCCCCTGCACCTTCATGCCGCCTCCCGCGGGGTCTATTGCGACAACAAGCACCACTTCGATCCCGCACCGGAAGGCTATCTGGACCTCATCCCCGGCAAGAAGAACCCCAAGGACAGCGACAGCCGGGCCCTGCTGCGCGCCAAGCGCCGCTTCCTGGAACAAGGCCACCAACTGCCTCTGGTGGACGCCATGGCGAACCTGCTCGCGCCTCTTGGCGAGCGCGAGCTTGTCCACCTCGGCTGCGGCGAGGGGTACTACTGCCGCGCCCTGGCTGAGCGGCTGCCCGGGTGGCAGGTCGGCGGTTTCGATCTGGCCAAGAATGCCATCTTCGCCGCCAACAAGGCGCAACCGGAAGGCCAGTTCGTCATCGCCGACCCGGCGCGCGCCCCGCTGCTGCCTGGCACGGCCCAGGTGCTACTGGTCAACGACCTCAAGGTCAAGACGGAACTCCTGGTCAGCTGGCTGGCACCGGGCGGCTATCTGCTCCACGTGCAGCCCGGCCCTCGCCATCAGTGGCAATTGCGCGTCAGCCTCAATCCGGTGAGCATGGAACATCCCCTGAGCTGGCCCGCCCTCACCGGGCTCGTCAATGTTGCTCAGCAACGCGCCCAGTTCAGTACGGCGCTGGATCAGGGCCTGCGCGAGCACATTCTGGAGACCAGTCGCCTCGGCTGGCGTGCCAGCGGCGAGCAGCGCCACGCCTTCACCCACCAGGGGCCCGACGCCCTCGAGCAGGATCTGCTGCTCAGCCTGTGGCAAAAACCGCTGTAAACCGGTGACATACCATGAAAAAAGGCCCTGACGGGCCTTTTTGACAAAGCGAGTGCGCCTTTCCCCTGACAGGAAGAGACACCCGACCACGCAGCAAGACAAAAATGGGGCCCTCGGCCCCATTTTTCATCACGGCAGATCAGTTGCAGCTCGCCGCGCCCTGATCGACCCAGACGGCGGCCTTGCCGGGCTCATCGCCCTTGGTCCAGTACTGAGCCTTCCACTTGCGGCCGTTGTGGCT
>NZ_CAWMFQ010000175.1:42817-58502 GCF_963866995.1 Aeromonas sp. ZOR0002
CCGGCATCCCAACCCAGTTGCACATGGCTCACCAGTTTCCACTGATCAGCGGTGCGGCTCGGGTCGTTGCCCTGGGTCCAATACTTGGCCTGCCACACCAGTTGCTTGTGGCTCACCTTGTCATTGGTGTTGTAGACGGTACCAGCACTCCAGGCCGGGTGGTTGGCCGCATCCGGATCGCTGGCCTCGCAGCCACCACCTGTACTGGCCGGCTTGACGGTCAGGCGGGTAACGGCTGTGGCATCCAGCGCCCCGTCGGTGACCACCAGGGTCAGATCGTAGGCCGTGTCACTGGTCACGTTCGAGCCCGTGACCACCAGGGTCGCGCTGTCCAGACCGGTGGCGCTAAGACCGGCCGGCACTGTCCACTGATAGCTCAGGGCATCACCATTGGGGTCGGAAGCGGTGGCCTTGATGCTCACCTGCTTGCCGGCCTCGACGGTCGCACTGGCCGGTACGCTGACCACGGGGGGCAGGTTCGGCTGCGGCGCCTTGTTGGTGACCACCACCTGATCCTTGGCCGAGAGCCCCTGATCGTCGGTCACGGTCAGCTCGAACACCAGATTGATGTCGCTGCTGACGGCATCCAGTACCACACGGGCCTTGGCCTGGGTGGCATCCAGCAGGCTGGCCTGGGGTCCGGAGACCTGTTTCCAGCTGTAGGCCAGCGCCCCGTTTTCCGGATCATGAGAGGCGCTGCCGTTGAGGGTCACCTCGGCCGGGCCGGTGGCACTCAGATCGCTGCCGGCATTGGCAACCGGCGGCTTGTTGACCGGCGGCAGCGTTCCCTCGCCGTGGCCCAGCCCCTCGTGCATGGCGTTGAGGATGTCGCCGTTGTCCGCATCAATTTCCCAGGCGAACAGACCGCCGAGCTGGTTCGCCAGCACGTACTGCCCCTTGGCCTTGACCGAGCGGTCGTTGTCGAAGGTGATGAGGTCGCCACTGCTGGCCTTGAAGACATAGGGGGCCTCGGCCGACTCGTCATAGCCCTGCTCCCAGCCTGCGCCCATGCGGTTGTTGACGATGTCGCGGTAATCCACCACGCCATTTTCCCAGGTACCGCTCACCGGTCCGGTAGCGGTGCCGGTGAAGGGGTTGCCGGCCTGGTAGTTCTTCACTCCGGTCCAGCCACGGCCATACATGGCCGCCCCTACCACAATCTTGCCCGGTGTCACCCCCTGACCCAGCAGCGCCTTGACGCCCTTGTCGGTAGTGTACTTGGTGGCCGGATCCCAGCTGGAGGCAAAGAGGTTGGTCTGGTGGGCCAGATTCGTCAGGTCGAAGGCGCCGCTGAAGTCGTAGCTCATCAGGAAGATGTGGTCCATGTACTGCTGGGCCGCCTGATAATCCACCTTGGCAATCTTGTCACCGCCGGCGCTGATGGCCGAGGTCAGCTCATACTGGCGGCCGGTCTCGGCTTCCAGTTCATCGAGCATGGCTCGCAACTCCTTCATCAGCACCACATAGGTAGCGCCGTCATTCGGGCCGCCCAGGCTGGGGTTGGCCCCCTGTCCGCCCGGGAACTCCCAGTCGATGTCCACGCCGTCGAAGAATTTCCAGGTCTGCAGGAACTCTTTGACCGAGGCGACGAAGGTATCGCGCTTGGTCTTGTCACCCAGGAAATAGAAGGGATCGGAGAGGGTCCATCCGCCGACAGACGGCAGGATTTTGAGGTCCGGGTGGGCCTGTTTGAGGGCCATCAGGTTGCCGAAGTTGCCCTTGTAGGGCTCATCCCAGGCGCTGAGGTTGCCCTGAGACATCTGGATCGCCGCCCAGGGATCATGGATGGAGACCTTGAAGTCTTCGCGGCCCGCACAGGAGCGCTGCAACGCCTCGAAGCTGCCTGAGATCTCTTTGAGGCTGTCGTTGATGCCGTTGCCACCGCAGATGGGGGTGAAGCCGTAGAGGATATGGGTCAGGTTCTGGGCCGGGATCTTGTCCACGGTGAACTTGCGACCATAGACCCCCCACTCCACGTAGTAGGCCCCCACCACCTTTCCGGACTTGTTGGCGTAGGGCTTGTTGTTCTCCTTGAGGGGCGCATTGAGCGGCGCCAGGTGGCTGCCGTCGGTATCGGCGACCATCAGCTCCTTCTTGTCGGAGAGGGTGCAGCCATCGGCGTTGCACAGGGCCACCTGCATCTGGTAACGCCCCCCCTTGGTGACCTTGAAGTTGGCGGTGCCCGCGGCGGAGGCCGGGCCTGACCACACCTCCTTGCCGTCGAGCAGTACCTTGGCGGTCTGTCCGACGTCACCGGACCAGAGGTTCCAGGTCACGCTGACGGGAGCGCCATCCTTGTGGACGGTCACCAGCTGGTTGTAGGCCGAAGCAGCCTGATTGACTTCAACGATGGCAAACTTGGTGGGGCCGGAGCCAATGGTGGGTTTGCCCGGGGCAGCGGCGAAGGCGGAGGTAGTGCAAAGCCCCCCGACCAGAAGCGCCAGCAGGGAAAGTTTTGGACTTAACATATTTGAACTTCCTTATTTCGTTATTGGAATTAACAACGAAAAAGGCAACGCAACCTGCCAGGTAACGCAGACAACATCGCCACCATGGCTTGGCCCATGGACGATACAACCTGTGGTGGCCCCGCTATCCTAGGTACGCAGACCCTTAGACCGGAAGCTTTGCGTCCCGGACTTTCATCCGGTTTGCCTTTTTGCACAACTTGATTTGCGACAAAAATAATCGCCGAATGACTATAGAGGAGAGTCGCTCGGCCGCCACCTGCCAAAAGTGACACCCAACAAGACTCAATTATCACCAAACTCGGTAAATGGCGACGAAAGAGGCGCCATCATCGCCGATCATGGCGCCTGGATGGCATCAAAAAAATGTTCAGCCAATGCTGGATTCTGTGAGACCAGTCACTGAACCGGCATCAGCAGGCTGTTCATCAGGGCGCGCAGCTTGAGAGGTTTGACCGGTTTGCTCACGTAGCCAAAGCCGTGCTCACGGATCTGTGCCTGCAACTCGCTCTTGCGATCCGCACTGATGATGATGCCGCCGATACCGTTGCCGTGGGCCAGCCTGATCATGTGCAGCGCCTGCAACCCGGTCTTGCCGTCATCCAGGTGATAATCCGATAGCACCAGCGCAGGCAGGAAGCCGCCGCCGATGATCTCTTCCGCCTGCTCCAGGCTCTGGGCACAGCGCACCTCGCAGCCCCAGCGTCCCAGCAGCGAGGCCATGGCGATGAGGATATCCTCCTCGTTGTCGATGCAGAGGATCCTGACCCCTTCCAGCTGACTGTCTCGCAGGGCCGGGGTCGTCACCTGGCTGGGGATGACGGGCCGGGTCGCGAGGTTCAGGGTGATGGCAAAGACGGACCCCGCTCCGGGCCAGCTGCGCAGGGAGAGCTGATGACCCAGCACCAGCGAGATGCCGCGGGCGATGGCGAGCCCGAGGCCAAGCCCCTGCTCCCTGGCGGTGCGGGAGTGATCGAGGCGGGAAAACTCGTCGAAGATCGCCTCCTGCTTGCCCTCCGGGATGCCGGGGCCGTTGTCCCACACCTCGATGCGCACCTTCTCCCCCATGCGGCGACAGCCAAGCAGCACCCGACCGCCGGGGTTGTAGCGAAATGCGTTGGTGAGGAAGTTCTGCAACACCCGCCGCAGCAAGCGCACATCGCTGTAGACCGCAAGGCGGCTCTCCACCACGGAGAACTGGATCCCACCGGCCTGGGCCAGCACGCCGAATTCCGCCTTGAGATTGTCCAGCACATCGCTCAGGGCGAAATCGAGCTTCTTCGCCTTGAACTTGCCCGCCTCGAGGCGCGAGATGTCCAGCAGATCCGTGATGAGATCCTCGGTCGCCCCCAGGGCGTCGTCGATGTGGCGAGCGATACGGGCCGGTTCGTCCTCCGGGGGCAGCATCTCCAGCAAGGAGGAGGTAAAGAGCTTGGCCGCGTTCAGCGGCTGGGTCAGGTCGTGGCTCACCGCCGCCAGGAATCGGCTCTTGGACTGGTTGGCCCGCTCCACCTGCTGGTTTACCAGCAGCAGTTGGCGGTTGAGTTCGGAGAGCTCGTGGGTGCGCTCGGCCACCCGCGCCTCCAGGTGCTCGTTCGCTTCCCGCAGCACCCGCTCCGCCGCCCTGAACGGGGTGATGTCGGTGAAGGTCATGACAAAGCCCCCCGCTGGCATGGGGTTGCCCTGCATCTCGATGACCCGGCCATCGGGACGCTCCCGCGCCGAGACATGGGGGCTACCACGCTTCATGAAGGCAACCCGCCGCGCCACCTGGGCCTCGATGTCTCCCTGGCCGCACAACCCCTGTCCGGCGTTGTAGCGGATGATCTCCTCGATGGAACGGCCCACCTGAATGAGACCGGGGGGATAGGAGAACAGCTCGATGTAGCGTCGGTTCCAGGCCACCAGCCTGAGCTCCCTGTCCACCACGGAGATCCCCTGGCCCATGTGTTCGATTGCCCCCTGCAACAGGCCGCGGTTGAAGCGGAACATGTCGGAGGCCTCGTCCACTATGGTGGCGATCTCCTCGAGCTGCATGTTGCGTCCCTGCAGGGCGGAGGCTAGCACCAGGCGGGCGGACGAGGTACCGAATACCCCGGCCAGCAGTCGCTCCGTGTGGGCGATGAGCTCGGCGGAGGCCTGCATCTGTGGCGCCAGGGTGCCTCCCCGCTCGCCGGCGAAGCGGCCGAAGGCCCGCTTGACGCGGCTGGAACCGACGAAGCGGGCCGCCAGCATCTCCAGCTCCTTCACCGAGACCCGCGCATGATAGAGCGCCGAGGTATCCCGGCTCGTCTTGCCGACGAAGTTGGCTGCCTGCAGCCGCTCGCTCACCGCCGCCCGTGACAGCAGGGAGCCCGCCACATAGCCGGCGAGGTTGAGCAGAAGACTCAGGAAGAGGCACCAGGCCCCCAGGCTCAGATCCCGCACCGCCGGCCAGTCTGGGGGCGCCAGCAGGGCTTCGAGAGGGGAGCCAGCCAGCAGTCCGCTCTCCGCCAGCAGGGTCACGAACCAGAGGCTGACCCCGAGGGAGAGTCCGAGATAGACGCCCTTGCGATTGCCATGACGCCAGTACAGGCCGAGCAGCAGGGCTGGCGCGAACTGCGCCACGGCCCCGAACGAAAGATAACCGATGCGTGACAGACTGGTGAGATCCCCGAGCCAGAGATAGAGCGCCCAGGCCGCCAGCAAAATCAGCAAGATGGCGCCCCGACGCACCTGCAGCAGCAACCGCATCAGGCGTTCGTCCCGCCCCTGTTGCCAGACCCGGCGCAGCAGGACCGGCAACACCAGATCGTTGCTCACCATGATGGCCAGGGCGATGGTGCAGACGATCACCATGCCGGTGGCCGCCGAGGTGCCGCCGAGAAATGCCAGCATCGCCATGCCGTCGAATCCGAGGGACATGGGGAGGCTTATCACATAGGTGTCCGAGGCCATGTCTGCCCCGACCCACTGCTTGCCTGCCAGCGCCAGCGGCCAGATGAAGAGCCCCATCAGGAAGAGATAGAGGGGGAAGATCCAGCGGGCCCAGTGCAGATCCTGTCCCTGGTTGTTCTCCACCACGGTCACGTGAAACTGGCGCGGCAGGCAGATGACGGCGCACATGGCGATCAGGGTGTAGATGGCGAGCTCCAGCAGACTGCCCGGCGTCACCGCCACCACCGCATCGAGGAAGTCGCCCGCCACCAGGGTACGCGCCTCGCTCGGTCTGGCGATGATGAGCCAGAGCGCAAAGCCCCCCACCGCCATGAAGGCGAGCAGCTTGACCACGGACTCGAAGGCGATGGCCACCACCATGCCCCTGTGGTGCTCGGTGGCATCCAGGTTGCGGGTGCCGAACAGAATGCTGAACAGGGCCAGCAGCAGGGTGACCCCCAGCGCCAGCTCCGCCATGTTGCTGGTGGGACTGACCCCCGTGCTGTTGGCCATCAGCAGATCGAGCCCGGTGACGATCGCCTTGAGCTGTAGCACCAGATAGGGAAGTATCCCCATGACGGCGATGAGGCTGATCACCATGGCCAGGCGCTGGGACTTGCCATAACGGGCGGCAATGAAATCGGCGATGGAGGTGATGTGCTCGCGCTTGGCCACCAGGATGAGGCGGGCCAGCAGGCGCCAGCCAAACAGAAACACCAGCATGGGGCCCAGGTAGATGGGCACCGGCGACCAGGGGGATTCGCTGGCCTGGCCCACGGTGCCGAAGAAGGTCCAGGAGGTGCAATAGACCGCCAGCGACAGGCTGTAGAGCAGAGGCTGCCCCTTGGGGCGACGGCGCTTGTTCTTGTCCGCCACATAGGCGATGAGGAACAGCAAGCCCAGATAGGCGAGCGACAACCCGATCAGCAGCCATCCTTGGTGCATCTCTCTACTTCCCTTGTCCAGATAAGTCGGAGGCCTGCCGCGCCAGAGACCGGCAGACCTGTGTCATCGGCCCTGTTCAGGGCTCTCTTCACGCAGCCGCAACACGAAGACCGGCAGCACTACCAGCACCATGATAAAGAAGATGCCGCCTCCCAGCGGCTCGAACAGCACGCCGCAGATCGCCATCAGGGCCGCCACCGTCATGCCAAGGCCCAGGGCCGCATAGAGCGCCTGGGTGGGGATCTGCTGCTCCGCGGGCAACTGGCGGGTCATGAAGCGGATGGCGCCGAGGTGACTGACGCAGAAGGTGACCCCGTGCAGCAGCTGGCCAAGCACCAGCACCGCCAGGTCGGTAGAACTGCCGAGCAGCACCCAGCGCACCACGCAGCCAAGGGCCCCTACCAGAAACAGGGTCTGGGCGCCGAAGCGCTGGAGGAAGCGCTTGTCCGCGGCGAACATGGCGATCTCCGCCACTACTCCCAGAGCCCAGAGATACCCGATCAGGGTGCCGCTGTAGCCGGCGCTCTTCCAGTAGATGGCGCTGAAACCGTAGTAGGCCGCGTGGCTCCCCTGCAGCAGGGCGGTGATGAGCAGGAAGCTGCGCACCGGGGCCGACCTGAGCGTGACGAGCAGCGAGGCCTTGGCCCGCTCCCCTTGCAGCTCCTGGGGGGCGGGTCGCAGCGGCAGCAGGCTGAGCCCCAGCATGATCAGCAACCCGGCCACCATGGTGTGCAGCACCCAGTCGCTGCCAAAGTTGCCCACCAGGGCCCCCACCAGGGTGGAGGCGACGATAAAAGCAAAGGAGCCGCACAGCCGCACCTTGCCGTAGTCCAGGTGGGTCTGCACCACCATACGGGTGGCAAGCGCCTCTCCCATGGGCATCAGGGTCGGGTAGATGAAGTTGGCCGCCAGGGTCAGCACCACCAGCCACCAGAGGCTGTGGCCCAGATAGAAACCGAGGAAGGCCAGCAGACTCAGCAGACAGAGCAGCCGGGTGACGGGCAGCAACTGGCCGGCCCCCTTGACTCGCCCCATCACCATCAGGTTGCCGGCAAAGCGGATGGCCATGCCCACCCCCAGCAACAGCCCTATCTGTTCAGTACTCACCCCGATGCCTTCCAGCCAGAGCGACCAGAACGGCAGGTAGGCGCCATAAACGAAGTAGAAGGCGCCAAAAAACAGGGCTAACCAGGAGAACGCGGGCATAGAGGCTCGGGCTGCATGACAAGGGGCACAAATGATAACCGATTTCGGGGCGGGGATCCCCAGGCGGCATGACAGATAAAAACCATAAATATCAATAAAGTTGAACCTTTGTCACATCCCCCTGTCTATTGGGTAACACCGCTTCCTGATGAGTGTTGCAATCCTTCCACCCGCCCCTGGCGGGTTTCTTTTTTGCAGACGCCGACCTTCATGACAAAAGGGGCCCGAGGGCCCCTTTTCCTTCATGCTGGTCGACGACCATCAGAACACGTACTTGACCCGTGCACTGAGGTTGCGGCCAGGCTCGGTCTGCTTGCTGGTATCTGCGGTGGCGGCAAGGCCGGTGATGCTCTCGTAGCTCACGTACTCCTTGTCAAACAGGTTGAACACCCCCACATTGAGCTGCAGGTCCTGCACCGGCTTGAACTGGGCATAGAGATCCACCACGCCCCAGCCTGCGCTCTTGATGTTGTCGTTGCCTCGCGCATCCTTGCCCACCTTGTCCATGTCGTCGGCAAAGCGCAATGCGGTGTTGATGTTCCAGTTCGGCTGCTCCAGACGCACCCCGACGCTGCCGTTCAGGGGGCTCAGGCTGTTGATGTAGTTGCCCTCGCCATCCTTGCCCTCGATGTAGGCCAGGTTGCCCCAGACGTTGACCAGCTCGTTCAACCAGTAGTCCGCCTTGGCCTCGGCCCCCTTGGTGGTCGCCTTGTCCAGGTTCTGGTACTGATAGAGGGCGGTACGGCCTTCGGTGCCCACGGCCGTCAGCTCGATGAAGTCGTCGAACTTGTTGTAGAAGGTGGCCACTTCATAGCTGAACCCGCCACGGCTGCCGCGCACCCCCAGATCGATGCCGTCGCTGCTCTCTGGCTTGAGGTTCGGGTTGGGCTCGATGCGATAGCCATACGCCTGGTGGTTCAGGGTGGAGAAGGCGTTGTCATACATGGGCGCCTTGAAGCCGTGGCTGTACTGGGCGAACAGGTTCGCCGCCTCGTGCGCCTTGAATACCAGCCCCAGCTTGGGAGAGAACTCCCCTTCGGAGATCTTCTTCATGTTCTCGCCCGTGTAGGCGGGATCCTCGTCCGGGGTCATCTTGTAGTAGTCGTAACGCACGCCCGGGGTCAGCACCCAACGCTCGCCGAACTTGATCTCGTCAAAGGCCCAGAGCGCACTGCGCTCGCTGGTGGTGGAGGGGAAGCTCAGCTCGTTGTAGCCGACGAAGTCACCCGGAACAGTCGGCCCCTTGAAGCGGGTGCGCTCGTTGTCGGTGTGCTCGTATTCCAGGCCCCAGGCCAGACGCTGGCTGGCGAGCGCCTTGTTGAACTTCACCTGGGCGCCCAGGCTCTCCTGCTCGAAACCGTTGTGATCCAGGGAGTTCTTGGTCACATAGGGGTTGCCCGGCATGACCGGATACTTGGACGAAGCGTACTGATCCAGGGTCTGCTTGGCGCGGCTGTAGTAGATCTTGCTGTCCACGCGATCCGCCCAGGGAGCGTTCAGGGCGAGGCCATGATCCAGTACCAGGGAGAGGTTGTCGGTCTCCTTGTCGGTAATGGGCTGGTTGAAGACGGAGCCCGCCTTGGTCAGATCGATGGCATCCGGATCCTGCCCCTCGGTGAAGTAATCCACCGTCAGTTTCAGGAACTGATCATCGGAGAGATTCCACTTGCTCTTGAACAGCACGGCCTGGCTGACGATGTCGAACTCGTTCTTGTCGCCGTCATAATTCTGGGTGACACCGCCATCGCGCCATGTGTAGCGCAGCAGGTTCTCGACTTCCCCGGTGCGCAGCGCCCCCGTGATGCCGGCCATTCTCTGGTGGCTGCTGGAGGCATAACCCGTGGTCGCATCCAGATAGCTGTCGCGGCCCTTGAGGAAGTCGCCAGCATCCTTGGTGGTGATGGCAATGACGCCTCCCAGAGCATCGGAACCGTAAGCGGCGGAGGCCGGCCCTTTGGCCACTTCCACCTGCTTGATCATGTCGGTGTCGAAGTAGGTCTGACCCACGCCGCCATTCTTGTAGGCATCGTTCTGGCGCACACCGTCCTGCACCACCTTGACCCGGTTTTCGCTCATGCCGCGAATGGTGAAGGTCTGGGCATCTCCTGCTCCTCCCTGCACGCTCACCCCGGGCTCATAGCGGAACAGATCGGCGACGTTGCTGACGACCTGCTCTTCAATCTGCTCCGAGGTAATGACGGCGATGGGACCGGAAACATCTTCCAGCTTCTGTTCCATCCGTGAGCCGCTGACGACCATGACTTCATCGGCTTTCTTGTCTGCGGCGAAAGCGGGGGAGATCAGCCCGGCCGCCACGGCGAGGGCTATCAGAGAGGGGGTGTTGTTGTGCGCCACTGCAAAGTCCTTATTGAGAATTATTATCAAGCGGAAGGCATATTACCCCGCCAGAGACAAAGATCAATAATAAAGTGAATCATTCTCATTTCACTTTGTCATCATTCCCCCTTACACTGGCGCCACTTTTTGCTCGCCATGCCGCCATCCCATGGTGCAGCCTTTTCCCATCCCCCTGTTTCTTGAGTGAGTAACCATGATCCGACGACTCCCCCTGCTCGCCCTGCCCCTGCTGCTGGCCGCCTGCGCCACCACGCCGCAGAACACCCCACCCGAGACCCTCTATCACGCACGGCTCGATACGGCCCAGGGGCAGGCGTTGACCTTCGAGCAGGCGGTGGCGCGGGTGGCGGATGCCGACATCGTGCTGGTGGGGGAGCTTCACACACACCCGGCCATCCATCTGTTGCAGGCCCGTCTGCTGGCAGGGCTTGACGAGATATCACAAGCCGATGGCCGGGCCCTGGTGCTCTCCATGGAGCAGTTCAGCCGCGCCGAACAGCCGGTGCTGGATGCCTACCTGGCCGGACGCATCGGCGAATCGGCCCTCATTCGAGATGGCCATGCCTGGCCCAACTACCAGAGTGATTACCGCCCCCTGGTGGAGTTCGCCAAGGCGCAACACCTGCCAGTGATCGCCGCCAATGCCCCCAAACCCCTGGTGAGCTGCGTCGGTCAGGAGGGACAGGCCTGGCTCGACAAACTGCCAGCCAATCGCCGCAGCCAGCTTGCCCGCGAGCTGACTCTGGGGGATGACGGCTACCGCCAGAAGTTCATGGCTTCCATGCACCATGGGGATGCGGACGGCAACGCCCGTCGCTTCGCCGCCCAGACCAGCTGGGACGACACCATGGCCGAAAGCATGGTGGATTATCTGGGCAAGCATCCCGGCAGGCGCATCATGCATATCGCCGGCAACTTCCACGTTGAAGGGGGGCTCGGGATCGCCAGTCGCATCGCCAGCCGCAATCCGGCACTCAAGGTGGCACTCATCGTGCCGCAAACCGGTGACGAGACAGCTCCCGGGAGAGACGCAGACGTCAGGGTCCACATCGCTCCCCTGCCGGAACGCTGGCTAAATGCAAAGGAAATGAAGCAAGATATGGGCGCACTGCATCAATCCCGAAGCCGTGACTGCAGCCAATGGTTGCAACCCTCAAAATAGCCCAAGGATTTCATATGGATGTGTTACTCGTCATCGACATGCAACAGGGGTTGTTCGATAACCCCCGCCATCAGGATGCCCAGGTCATCGCCAACATCAATCGTCTGGCCGATCGCGTGCGGGGCCAACACGGACGGGTCATCTATGTGCAACACGACGAACCGGGTTCCGAGCTGGAACCTGGCAGTGCGGGCTGGCAACTGCACGCCGATCTGGCCCCGTCTCCCCACGACAGCCGGGTGCGCAAGACTGCCTGTGACAGCTTCCTCGACACCGAGCTCGGCTTCCTGCTGGCAGAGCAGTCGGTAGACAGACTGCTCATCTGCGGCTGTGCCACCGACTTTTGCGTCGATACCACGTTGCGCAGCGCCGCCGCCAGGGGCTTTGACGCCTTTGCGGTGACCGACGCCCATACCACGGCGGACAGGCCGCACCTGAGTGCGGAGCAGATCATCCAGCACCACCACTTCATGTGGCGGCATCTGAGCCTGCCTCAAGGCAGAAGCGTGACCCTGCTCACGACGGATGAGCTGCTGGCCACCATTCAACCCGAGCGGGCGTGTTAAGCTGCCCGTCCTGATGTGAACACCCGATTGGAGTCTTGTGTGCGTCTACTCTCTGCCGTTGCCCTCACGCTGCTGTTACCGGCGCTCACCGCCTGCTCCGGCTTGCCGGGGGCAGCACCCGATGGCCCGGCCCCCCTGTTCCACACCCATATCAGCGACGACGGGAGCAAGCGCTTCACCTTCGAGGCCGCCCCTCTCGACGTCCTGCCCACCCGGTTACAGGAGGGAGATGACAACCGGCTGAGCCGCCGCGACAAGAGCCTGCTGGAACGCCGGGAAGCCCTGCAGGACGAGCAGCTCACCCAGATGCTGGCCACGCGCAAGTATTGCCGAAGCGGCTATATCGTCCTCAGCCAGACCTCCTGGAAGATCCGCGGGGAATGCAACGAGAGCGCCACCCAGGCCGATCGCGATGCCTTCCCCAACCAGGCAGGCTGGCAGGAGTAACCCGGGACATAACAACAAAACGGGCAGCCCAGGCTGCCCGTTTCTCATCTCGCTAATTGTTCCCTCAAACGGGTTCATCCGCCGGGCTGGTCAGCTCGGCGCCATTGTCGATGCGTTTGTGCCCTTCCACCAGGTGAACGAAGTCCACCAGTTCGTCGCCGGAGACACGGAACGCCTGACCGAATCCCTTGACGAACAGTCCCTGCTCGGGCTTGAGCCTAAACAGCACGAAGTCCTTGAGGTTGGAGAGCCCTTTGACTATCTCGCCGAAGCGCCCTTCCAACGCCGCAACGGCCTTCTCCCAGCGTGCGTCGTCGCGGGCCACCACCTCGGCGACCGCATCGAAGGTCAGACGCTTGCGGGCAAACAGCTCGCGGGCACCGGTTTCGTCCTCAATCAGCATCAGCGATACCTTGGGCACCTGTTGCAGGTTGCGGGCGTGGCGAGCTATCTCGGAGATGAGCACATAGTATCCATCTTCCTGCAGCACGAAGGGGGCATAGCTGGCATTGGGGTTGCCTTCGCCATCCACAGTGGCGAGCTGCAGGGTACGGCAACCGTCGCGGAACTCGCGGATCTCCGGTTGCAGGCGGTTTTGCAGGCGCTCCTGACGTTCACTCATGCTTTCACTTCCTCTTGATACTGACGGCGCAGGGCCATGAAACGCTCCACCTGCTCAGGCAGCAGTTGACGCTGCTCGTCCCGGCCCAGGTAGATCTTGAAAATGCAGCGGCCACTGTGGCCGAAGAACTGGAAGGAGTGCCCCTCCTTGCCCATGAAGAGCTTGCTGACCAGGGCGATGCCCGCCACGTTATCGAGCTTGAGGTGGCCGTGCAGCTCCCCGTCCCGCCCCATCAGGTTGTAGTAGCCGCGCGCGTTCTTGCCCTTGGGGAAGGGAGCCTTCACCTCGAAGATGGAGCCATCGGATTCGACGATGGTGGTCACCTGACCCCAGCTGGCCAGGTTCGCCAGCAGGGCTTCGGCCTCCCCGGCCGGCACTTGCGTCATCAGGGCGGCAGGCAGATGGCGTACCACCTCCCATTCGCTGACGGCCAGCTCGGTGGCGAGGGTGGACGGGTGGGCGCTGGGGTCTTGCTCCAGCAGCGCGTGAATGCGTTGTGCAATGCTCATCGGTTCTCCCTGGATGATCTGGCGATGGTGCTCGGTGTCGCGGCGGATACTGTAATAAAGCGCCCCAAGTAACGCAATTGATAATCGCTTTCATTCTCAGTGCATTTTGATGGGCGACTTGATATTCTCGGCGGCAACCCTATTTCATTCACCCTTCGGAGGTTCGCATGGGCCGTCGTTTTGCCCTCGCATTCAGCCTGCTCGGCTGTGCCCTTTCCCTCTCTTCCCCATCCGTCATGGCGGGGGAGCGTATCGTCAGCATAGGCCCGGCCACCACGGAACTCATCCTGGCGCTGGGGGGCGAGCAGAGCCTGGTCGCCACCGATGTCAGCAGTCCGGAGCCCAGAGGCGTGCCCAAGGTCGGCTATCACCGCGCCCTCGCCGCCGAAGGGATCCTGAGCCTCTCTCCGACCCTGGTGGTCGGCAGCGACGAGATGGGCCCGAACAGCACGCTTGATCAGTTGCGCCGTGCCAACGTCAAGGTCGAGGTCATGGCCACAGCCCCGACGCTGGCCAACCTCAACGAGCGTATCGACACCCTGGCCCATCTCCTGGGTGACCAGGCGGCAGGGAGCAAGCTCAAGGAGGAGATTGCCGCCCAGAGCGACACCCTGGCGGCGCAGGCGAAGCAGAACAAGCCCCTCAAGGTCGCCTTCCTGTTGTTGCACAAGGGTCAGCCCACCAGCATCGCCGGTGGCAACACCACCGCCAGCGCCCTCATCACCCTGGCGGGCGGCGTCAATCCGGTGGCTGGGCTCCACGACTACAAGCCCGTCTCCACCGAATCCCTCATCGAGCTGCAACCTGATCTGGTGCTGGTGAGCGGCCGCGACTGGCAGCAGTATCAGGATCCCGACGCCGTCCTGAGTCAGGTGCCCGCCCTGTCAGTCACCCCGGCAGGCAAGAACAAGGCTATCCACGCCATCGACGGACATGCCCTGCAAGGGGGCCTCAGCCTTCGTTCCTTGCAACAGGCGAACCAGATCGCCCAGTGGATCAAGCAGGGTTCCTGATGCGCCTGCCTCTGCCCTGGCTGCTCGCCCTGACCGGCTGCGCGCTGGCGTTGCTGCTGGTCGGGTCCCTCGCGACCGGCCCCATGTCCCTCTCCCTTGGTGAGAGCCTGCGCGCCCTGTTTGCCGGACCACAGAGCGGGATTGAGGCTCACAAATTATTGATCGTGCAGGAGATCCGTCTGCCACGAACCCTGCTCTGCATCGCCGTGGGGGGCATTCTCGGCCTCTGCGGCGCCGTGATGCAGGGACTGTTTCGCAACCCCCTGGCAGACCCCGGCATCATAGGGGTGTCGGGTGGGGCGGCACTCGGCGCGGCCCTGGCCATCGTGTTGCTCGCCCCGTTGGGCTCGCACCTGCAGAGCCTGCTCGGCCTGGGGTTGCTGCCCCTGCTCGCCTTTCTCGGCGGAGCCCTCACCACCACCCTCGTCTATCTGCTAGGTACCCGGGAGGGGGGCACCTCGGTCACCGTGATGCTGCTGGCCGGGGTGGCCATCACGGCGCTCTCCGGCGCCGTCATCGGACTGCTCACCTATCTCGCCGACGATCAGATGCTGCGCAACCTGAGCCTGTGGCAGATGGGCTCCCTGGCGGCAGGCAAGCCGGTCGATGTGACGCTGGCGCTGCTGACCCTGGCCGCCCTATTGCTGTTGTTCATGCGCGATGCCAATCCCCTCAACGCCCTGCTGCTGGGAGAGGGAGAGGCCCGGCATCTGGGGGTGAACGTGCAGATGCTGAAGCGTCGCCTCATCCTGCTCACCGCTGCCGGTGTCGGCGTGGCGGTGGCGGTGGCCGGCATGATCGGCTTTGTCGGCCTGGTGGTTCCCCATCTGGTACGGCTGCTGGCCGGACCCAACCATGTCCGCCTGTTGCCGCTGTCTGCCCTGCTGGGGGCTGGCCTGCTGCTGGGGGCCGACATGCTGGCACGCACCCTGCTCGCACCGGCCGAGCTGCCCGTCGGCATCATCACCGCCCTGCTGGGGGCCCCCTTCTTCATCTGGCTCTTGGTCAAGAGCCGCCGAACCCTGTAACAGGAGATCGTCACTTTGCCCGGATCCCCCTCCCCCCTGCTCAGTTGCCGGGGCCTTCGCCTCAGTCGCGGCAACCGACTTATCCTGGACAGCCTGGATCTCGACCTGCATGCTGGCAGCCTGACCGCCCTGCTCGGCCCCAACGGGGCGGGCAAAAGCTCACTGCTCAAGTGCCTGACCGGCGAGCTGGAACATGAAGGGGAGATCCACCTGTTCGGCCAGACCCGCAGGGGGTGGGCCGGCAACGCTCTGGCCCACCGGGTCGGTGTGCTGCCGCAAAGCTCCTCCTTGAGCTTCCCCTTCCTGTGCGAAGAGGTGGTGGCCATGGGTCGGCTGCCCCACAGCGAGCCTGCCAGCCGGCGCGACGAAATAGTCCGCGCCGCCATGACCCACGCCGGGGTCGACCATCTGGCGAACCGCCTCTATCCCGGCCTTTCAGGCGGGG
>NZ_CAWMFQ010000175.1:58561-71137 GCF_963866995.1 Aeromonas sp. ZOR0002
GAGGAACCGCAGCAAGCGCGGCTGCTGCTGCTGGACGAGCCCACCTCGGCGCTGGATCTCAAATACCAGCACCAGTTGCTCGCCATGGCCCGGGCGCTGGCCGGTCGCAACACAGCCGTGCTGGTGGTGTTGCACGACCTCAATCTGGCAGCCCGCTACGCCGATAGGCTGGTGATGCTGGAGCAGGGCAGGCTGATGGCTGACGGCAACGCAGGCGAGGTGCTGACTCCGGCGCTCATCGCGCGCCTCTACGACTACCCCGCACAGGTGATCCACCACCCCGAGAGCGGCGTCCCCATGGTGGTGTGACACCCAGGGGCAGATAGCAACAGAGCGCCATCAGGCGCTCTGTCTTTTTGCGGTATCCAGCCTTGGGCTGACCAGCAGGGCAATCCCCCTGGGCACATCAGGCTATCTGGTAGCGCCCCGGCTTGTGATTGAGTGTCAACACCAGGTTACAGATGATGGCTGCCACCACGGAAAGCACCAGCAGCCAGGGGGAGACCACGAAGAAAGAGGCGACCACGATGGCGCAATCCAGCCCCATTTGCAGCTTGCCTGCCCGCACACCCCATCTGTCCTGAATGAAGAGCGCCAGGATGTTGAAGCCCCCCAGGCTCGCCTTGTGGCGGAACATGATGAGCAGCCCCATGCCGATCAGGGTGCCGCCGATCAGCGCCGCATAGACGGGTTCGATCTTGCCGATTTGCAGCACGGCGTTGAGGTGATCCGTCATGAAGGAGACGGTGGCCACGGCGGCAAAGGTATTGAGGGTGAAACGCGGCCCCATTCTGAGCCAGGCCAGGGCATAGAAAGGCAGGTTCATGGCGAAGAACAGCAGGCCGAAGCTGATGCCGGTCACCTGCTGCAGCAGCAGCGCCAGGCCGGCGGTGCCACCGGTGAGCAGGCCGACCTGATGGAACAGGAAGATGCCGAGGGAAACGAAGCCTGCTGCGGTCAGCAAGGCGAGCACATCCTCATATAGTGGATGCGCAGAGCGTGAAGTGTTGTCCATAACCAGGTATCCAGTCGCGAAGCAAGAGAGTATTGGCCGCCCGTCGGGCGGAGCGAGCCCCGTTAACCGGGGCTTCGTTATGCCGACAGTCTCCAATTTGAGTGAGATGGATCACAAGTCCCGCCCTTCACGCGCCAAAATGGTGCGCGTCATCCAGGCGTTACAATCCTTGCACCAAAATGTCCCACACTCACCGCCGGCCTGATGCTGAAAAACCTGAAACGGGCCGCTGCCCCCGCGCCCGAATCGTTCTAGAATGAGTCGCTTGTCACTGCCAGCGGAACAACAGCGGATGAGAGTCACCGTATTCGGAATAGGTTATGTCGGGTTGGTTCAGGCCGCCGTACTGGCGGAGATGGGTCACAAGGTGGCCTGCGTGGATGTGGATGCCGACAAGGTCGCGGGCCTGAAAGAGGGGCGCATTCCCCTCTTCGAGCCCGGTCTCGCCCCCCTGGTGCAGCGCAACCATCAGGCCGGTCGCCTGATCTTCACCACAGACCCGGCCCGGGCGGTGGAGTTTGCCGAGCTTATCTTCATCGCGGTCGGAACGCCGCCGGACGAGGACGGGTCTGCCGACCTCCATCAGGTAATGACGGTGGCGGACACCATAGGCCGCCTGATGCAAGGGGGCAAGGTGGTGGTCAACAAGAGCACTGTGCCTGTCGGCACCGCCAGCCGGGTACGGCGACACATTGCGGAGCGCCTCGCCGACCGTGGTCTCGACCTTCCGCTCGACGTGGTCTCCAACCCCGAATTTCTCAAGGAGGGCGCCGCCGTCGCCGACTGCCTGCGGCCGGATCGCATCATCATCGGCACCGACTCCGATCACGCCTTCTCCCTGCTGGAGGAGCTCTACGCCCCCTTCAACCGCAAGCGAGACCGCATCCTGCGGATGGATGCACGCAGTGCCGAACTGACCAAGTACGCCGCCAACGCCATGCTGGCGACCCGCATCTCCTTCATGAACGAGATGGCCACCCTGGCCGAAGCCCTGGGCGCCGATATCGAGGAGGTGCGCAAGGGCATTGGTGCCGATCCGCGCATCGGCCACCACTTCATCTACCCGGGCTGCGGTTATGGCGGCTCCTGCTTCCCCAAGGATGTCAGGGCGCTGATCCACACCGCGAAGGAGGCGGGGTGCGAGACCCCCCTGCTGCGCTCGGTGGAGCAGGTCAACGAGGCGCAGAAACACAGGCTCATGACCCGGTTGCACCACCATTTTGGTGCCAGTCTGTCGGGGCGCACCTTCGCGTTATGGGGACTCGCCTTCAAACCCAATACCGACGACATGCGCGAAGCCCCGAGCAGGGTGCTGATGGAGGCGATCTGGGCAGCAGGAGGCAAGGTGCAGGCGTTCGACCCCGAGGCCATGACCGAGGCCACCCGCCTCTATGCCCAGCGGGCGGACTTGACCCTGTGCGACACCCAGGAAGCCGCCCTCCAGGGGGCCGATGCCCTGCTCGTCTGCACCGAGTGGCAACAGTTCCGCGCACCGGATTTCGACCTGCTTCGCCAGACCCTGAAGCAGGCCATCATCTTCGACGGCCGCAACCTCTATGATCCGGCCCGTCTGCGCCAGCGCGGTTTCACCTACTATGCCATCGGCCGTGGCGACAGCCTGGCCCACCAGGAGGAGCGATGAAGTACCTCGTCACCGGCGCCGCCGGGTTTATCGGATTTCATGTGGCGCGCAGGCTCTGTGGCGACGGCCATCAGGTGGTGGGGATAGACAACCTCAACGACTACTACGCGGTGAGTCTCAAGGAGGCGCGCCTCGCCCTGCTCACGCCCCTGCCCGGCTTTCGCTTCGAGCGCACCGATCTCGCGGACCGCGCCGCCATGGCTTCGCTCTTTGCCCGCGAGCAGTTTGACCGGGTGATCCATCTGGGGGCCCAGGCCGGAGTGCGCTACTCCCTGGACAACCCCTTCGCCTACGCCGACAGCAACCTCACCGGCCACCTCACCGTGCTGGAGGGGTGTCGCCAGACCCGGGTGCAGCATCTGGTCTATGCCTCCTCCAGCTCGGTCTACGGGCTGAACGAACAGATGCCGTTCAAACCGTCCGATGGGGCGGATCATCCCGTCTCCCTCTATGCGGCGAGCAAGAAGGCGGGGGAGCTGATGGCCCACTCCTACTCCCATCTCTACGGCCTGCCCACCACCGGGCTGCGCTTTTTCACCGTCTACGGCCCCTGGGGCCGGCCCGACATGGCCCTGTTCAAGTTCGTGCACGCCATCCTGAACGGCGATCCCATCGACCTCTACAACCAGGGCCAGCTCAGCCGGGATTTCACCCATGTCGACGACATCGTCGAGGGGATAGTGCGCATCGCAGACATCCCCCCCGCGGGCGATGCCCACTGGCAGGGGGCCCCGGATGCCAGCCCGGCCCCCTATCGCCTCTTCAACATCGGCAACGGCAGCCCGGTCAGGCTGCTGGACTTCGTGGATGCCATCGAGTCGGCCCTCGGCAAACGGGCCATCCGCAACATGCTGCCCATGCAACCCGGCGACGTGCTCGCCACCTGGGCCGACACCCGCTCGCTGTTCGACGCCACAGGCTATCGCCCCCGTATCGGGCTCAAGGAAGGGGTCGACGGCTTTGTCCGCTGGTATCGGGACTACTACCGGGTCTGAGCCAAACGAGGTGGCAGGGTCCCCTGGCTCGCGACCCTGCGCTCAGGATGAAGGGGTATAGCTGAAGGGCACCATGGTGGGGGAGAGCCCACGACAGGCGGGTTTGAGGGCCTGCGGGCCTGCCAGCAGCCAGTCGGTACGGTGACGGTTGCCGAGATTTTCCATCTTCGCGGGGTCAAAACACCTCACCATCAGGTCGGCGCTCCCCAGTACCCAGCGCCCGGGGGCAGCCCCTATCCAGGCGGCAGCTTCCCGGGCCTGCTCCCCGTCCCCCATCAGATAAGGGTAATGTTTCACTGGTTGCAGGCTAAACAGCAGATGCTGCTCCTTGAATCCCGCCAGCAGCAGTTCATCCCCCGCAGGCACCTTCTGCGCCGCCAATGCCATTACACCCTGAGGGGTGCGCACCTCGTTGAGGCGCACGCTTATCCAGCAGGAGTAGATCAGCCACCCCACCACCAGGGAGCTGAGAATGGCGGTCAGTGGCGCCCGGCGAAGCCAGGCATTGATCAGCAGCAAAGATCCCCCCAGCACCAGCAGGGGAAGCCAGGGCTCCGGCCCCAGTTCCCCCAGACGGCTGGCCACTCTGTCGCTAAATGCCAGCACCAGAGCCCCCACCAGCCCTGCCCCCCCCAGCAGCCAGCCAAGCCCGGCCAGCAGTCGCCCCGGCCAGACCCGGACCAGCAGGGTGCCGATGAAGGGTGCGGTCAGGAGCGCCAGGGCGGGCGTACCGGGCGTGATGTAGACGCCCCGCTTGCCCGGCGAGCAGGAGAAAAACAGCACCACCAGCACCAGATAACCCAGCAGCAGCAGGATACGCCTGTCCTGCGCCCGGATGGCGCGCCGCCAGGCCACCACCAGCCAGGGCAGCAGCAGGGAGAGCGGCAGCCAGAACGGCGGGATCACCGAGGTGATGTAGTACCAGAAGGGTTTGACGTGGTGCCAGGCGCTGGTATAGCGAGTCACCGTCTGGCGCAGCAGTATGTTGTCTCTGTAGGCCAGCAGGAGGGGATCCCCGCTTCGGGTCACGGCCTCCAGCATGGGGACCAGCCAGAGACCCATCGCCAGGGCCATGGCCAGCGGCCCGAGCAGGGCCTTCAGCCAGGCTGACAAGGGCGCGGCGCGGATTTGTGCCCTGTGGGTCCAGAGCGCGGGAAGCAGCACCAGCAGGGCCAGTACTCCCACCCCCTTGGTGATGACGCCAAGCCCTGCGGCAAACCAGCCGAGCCAGTACCAGCGCCACCCGCCACCGCAGAGGAGGAAGAGCAGAAAACCATAGAGACCGAGGGTGATGAAGAAGGTGACCAGGCCGTCGATCTGCGCCGTCTTGGCCTGCAGGGTAAACTGGACGGTAAAGAGCAGCAGCAAGCCCGCCAGAAATCCCGTCGCCGGATCCCACAGGCGGCGCCCCAGATCCCACACCAGCAAGATGGTCAGCAAGCCAGACAGCAGGGAAGGCAGCAGAAAGGCCACCTTGATGGAGCCAGTCAACACATAACCGATCGCGATCCCCCACATAAACAGCGGCGGCTTGTCCGGATAGAGCTCCCCGCCGCGCATGGGGAAGAGCCACTGGCCACTCTCCACCATCTCCCGGGCGATCAGGGCGAAACGCGGCTCGTCCGCCGGCCAGGGGTCCCGCAGACCCAGCCCGGCCCCCAGCACCACCAGCGCGATCAGCAGCAACCAGCCAAGGGACGTCTGATTGAGCAGGGTGCGATCACTCACCATGACGAGCATCCCCGGTCACTACCTTGTCCCGCCGCCAGCCCCGATGCTGGATATCGAGATAGAGGCTGTAGAGCGCGGTGAAGGTGGGGAAGAGGTTTTGCAGCACGCCGACAGAGTCCTGCTTGGGAGAGAAGGTGAAGTAGCTGAGCGTCATCAGGCTGCCGATCACGCTCATGTACCAGAACAGGCGCGGAATGACGGGTCGTCCCGCCCGCCTGGACGCCAGAAACTGCACCAGCCAGCGTCCGCCGAACATCAGCGCCCCCGTGTAGCCGATCAGCTTCCAGCCGGTGACATGCACCCCGGTCCAGTCCAGCCAGTCGATGGGGGCAGACAGCCAGGCGTCCATCACTCCAGCATCTCCCGGATTTCAACCACCTTGGAGCGGCGCTGCAACCACCAGACCCCGACCACGTCCACCAGCCCGACCCAGAGCCGGTTCCAGACCCCGTATTTGGAGATGCCCGCCTGGCGTGGCCTGTGGTTGACCGGCCAGGGCGCCATGCGCCCCCCTTGTGCCTGGATCAGCGCGGGGATGTAGCGGTGCATGTGATTGAAGGCGGGCAGTTTCAGATACCAGTCGCGACGCACCACCTTGAGCCCGCAGCCGGTATCCGGAATGCCGTCGCGCAGCAGCAGATCGCGAAAGCCGTTGGCCAGCTTTGAAGAGAGGCGCTTGACCCAGTCGTCACGGCGGTTGACCCGGTGGCCGATGAGGCCTACCTGGTATGGATCGCTCTCGTAGCGGCGCATCGCCTCCTCCAGCATGGCGGGAATGTCGGCGGGATCGTTCTGACCATCGCCGTCGAGTACCACCAGCCAGTCGCCACGCCCGTGGCGCACTCCGCTCAGCACCGCCATGCTCTGGCCCACGGCATGGACATGGCGTAGCACCTTCAGCCTGGGGAAACGCGTCTGCAAATCGCGCAGTACCACATGGCTGTCGTCCACACTGCCATCGTCCACATAGATCAGTTCGTATTCGAACCTGCCCCCAAGGGCGGCATCTATTTCGCCGACAAGCGGGGCCAGATTGTCCCGCTCATCCTTGGCAGGCACCACGACAGAGATATCGACCGATTCGACCATATGCACATCCTGCCCTCATCAGAGGCGCTATCGATTCACCCGGCAGACCCGACGACATTGCATCGATGGCCTGGCTGACATCATGCAAATACAAGGCGTTAGAAAACAACTCTGTCAGCATATTGAACTTCAATTAACAAATCTATCAAAGCAGTCACTGACCCGGGAGTCATACCGCCTCTCCCCTGCACCAAAAGTTCCATACCGTTTTCATCTCTGCCGCTCACCCACATAACCAGATGTTCCATCTGCTGGCTGGCGTCCCTCCCCGGATCGGGCCTATATGTTGCGGATACCAACGACGAGGTTTCCATGAAAAAACGACTCTGGGGCTGGGGACTCCTGATACTGCTCGCCACCACTTCCCACGCAGATCCCTTTCGTCAGGCCCCCAAGGCCATGAGCGCGCTGCGCCAGGGTGCCGCCATGGAACAGGGAAACCCGCGGCAGGCCATCGCCCACTACTGCACCGCCGCCAACCTTGGCAACCCGGAAGCCTATTACCGCATCGGCCGCCTGCTGGCCCGCGGCCCCCAGGGGATCCGCAATGCCCGCAGCGCCAACGCCTACCTGGCCATGGCCATGCGCCTTGGCAACCAGCAAGCCGCCCGTTACTACAACGAGCGGGTCGGCAATGCGCCCCTGGGTACCTGCGGCATTGGAGGCGGTGGCGGAGCCCCCTGGGTGCGCCCCAGTACCCCCTTCGATCAGGAGCGCTACCTGGCCAGACAGTCACAGGCCAAGCAAAAGCTGGCCATCATGATCCGCCAGGCCGCCCAGCGTCACAAAGTGGACCCTCAACTCGCCCTGGCTATCGCCATCGCCGAATCCAATCTGAACAGTACCGCCGTCTCCCCCAAGCAGGCGCAGGGCGTCATGCAGCTCATTCCCGAAACCCAGGCCCGCTTCGGCGTGACCCGGCCGTTCGATGCCCAGCAGAACATCCGTGGTGCCATGATCTACCTGAAGTGGCTGGAGAAGCAGTTCGGTCCGGACTGGGTGAGGATCAGCGCCGCCTACAACGCCGGGGAGCAGGCCGTGCTGCGCCACGGCGGTGTGCCGCCCTATCAGGAAACCCAGGAGTATGTGCAGCGGGTGCTCTACTACTCGGGGCAGGATCCTGACAAACCGGCCCGCCGCAACTCACCGCGCTGAGCTTACCCGGCGGCCCCTCTTCCCTCGCGCCTGTCGGCCGTCCCGGCCTGCGGCGCCCGGCTTTGCCGCCCCTCTCCCATTGGTTTACAATCGACGGGTTTTTTGGAACCGGGTTGACGGCCCGTCGACCCGGCCCCACCACGACATCAGTTTGTTAATGCCAAGACATTAAACTGCTGAAAGGAAGAGAATTAGCCAATGGCTCAATTTATTTACACCATGAACAGGGTCGGCAAGGTCGTGCCGCCCAAGCGTCATATTCTCAAGAACATCTCCCTCTCCTTCTTCCCGGGGGCCAAAATAGGCGTGCTGGGTCTGAACGGCGCCGGGAAATCGACCCTGCTGCGCATCATGGCGGGCATCGACACCGAGATCGAAGGGGAAGCCCGTCCGCAGCCCGGCATCAAGATCGGCTACCTGCCCCAGGAGCCGAAGCTGGATCCGGAGCAGACCGTACGCGAAGCGGTCGAAGAGGCGGTCGGCGACGTCAAACGCGCCATGGCGCGCCTCGACGAGGTCTATGCAGCCTATGCCGACCCGGATGCGGATTTTGACAAGCTGGCCCGCGAACAGGGCGAGCTGGAAGCCATCATCGCCGCCCAGGGCGGCCACAACATGGAAAACCAGCTGGAGCGCGCGGCCGATGCCCTGCGCCTGCCGGCCTGGGATGCCCAGATCAAGCACCTCTCCGGTGGTGAGCGCCGCCGCGTGGCCCTGTGCCGCCTGCTGCTGGAAAAACCGGACATGCTGCTGCTGGACGAACCGACCAACCACCTGGATGCGGAATCCGTGGCCTGGCTGGAGCGCTTCCTGCACGACTACGAAGGCACCGTCGTGGCCATCACCCACGACCGCTACTTCCTCGACAACGTGGCGGGCTGGATCCTGGAGCTGGACCGCGGCGAAGGCATCCCCTGGGAGGGCAACTACTCCTCCTGGCTGGAGCAAAAAGATGCCCGTCTGGCCCAGGAAGCCAGTTCCGAAGCCGCCCGTCGCAAGTCCATCGAGAAGGAACTGGAGTGGGTTCGTCAGAACCCGAAAGGCCGTCAGGCCAAATCCAAGGCTCGTATGGCTCGCTTCGAAGAGCTCAACACCAACGACTACCAGAAGCGCAACGAAACCAACGAGCTGTTCATTCCGCCCGGACCGCGCCTGGGCGACAAGGTGGTGGAGGTGGCCAACCTCTGCAAGTCCTATGGCGACCGCCAGTTGATCGACGATCTCTCCTTCTCCATTCCGAAGGGTGCCATCGTCGGCATCATCGGTCCGAACGGTGCCGGTAAATCGACCCTGTTCCGCATGATGTCGGGTCAGGAGCAGCCGGATTCCGGTTCCATCACCCTGGGTGACACCGTGGTGCTGGCTTCCGTGGATCAGTTCCGCGACCAGATGAACGACAAGAAGACGGTGTTCGAGGAAGTCGCCGACGGCCAGGACATCCTGCGCATCGGCAACTACGAGTTCCCGAGCCGCGCCTACATCGGCCGCTTCAACTTCAAGGGTTCCGACCAGCAGAAGCGGGTCGGCGAGCTCTCCGGTGGTGAGCGTGGCCGTCTGCACCTGGCCAAGCTGCTGCAGACCGGCGGCAACGTGCTGCTGCTGGATGAACCGACCAACGATCTGGACATCGAAACCCTGCGCGCCCTCGAGAACGCCCTGCTGGAGTTCCCGGGTTGCGCCATGGTCATCTCCCACGACCGCTGGTTCCTCGACCGCATCGCCACCCACATCCTGGACTACCAGGACGAGGGCAAGATCGAATTCTTTGAAGGCAACTTCACCGAATACGAAGAGTGGAAGAAGAAGACCTACGGTGCCGAGGCTATCCAGCCGCGCCGCGCCAAGTACAAGCGCATTGCCAAGTAAGGCGAGGCAACAGCCGCGCCGCCAGGCATGACGTCACAAGGGGAGCCGGGGCTCCCCTTTTTTGCCTCTTCTGACTTACAATCTCCACCTCTACCCCAGCGATAGCGACCCATGACCCAAGCCTCCACCACCAGACTCACCATCCAGATCCGGCTCGAACCCGGCTGCCTGGGGCCGGATGGCAAGCAGCACATCGATACCTTCTGCGCGGCCGCCAACCGGATCCTCGCCGCCATCGAACCCCGACGAGTGCACTGGGTGCTGCTGCCCCGCCATGACAAGCAACTGGCCGAGCAGGCCTACTTCCTCGATGGCCGTCCCTTGAGCGAAACCCAGGCCACCCTGCTGCTACAACGCATGGGGTTGGCCCTCGATCCCTTGCTGGAGCAGAGCGATGCCGTGCTGAGCCAGCTTATCGAACGCTACCAGAAAAACCGTTGATCCCGATGTGGAAACGGGGCTCTATTGGTCCCCTTTTTTCGGCCTCCGGGGGAAAACGTTTGAATTTTTACTCTATTCATTGATCCGCCTCGCACATCCGGGGTTTGTAAACCTGGCCGCCTGTGTGAAAATGTGCGCGCTGTCACGGTATCAGGACGAGTCTGGTCACTTCACCGCCAGAATCAGGGTCCGTCGCCCCGCATGGATGGGCCGGGCCCCCTGCTGCCTATTTCACGTCACCCATTGGAATCCAACATGAATCAACCACATCACGCTACCGGGCAGACCGCCAGCCCGGCTGCCGGGCAGGGATTGCTCGAGCGCCTGTTTGCCCTACGCGGTCATGGCACCACGGCCCGCACCGAGGTGATCGCCGGCATCACCACCTTCCTGACCATGGTCTACATCGTCTTCGTCAACCCGCAGATCCTCTCTGCGGCAGGCATGGACACCCAGGCCGTGTTCGTTACCACCTGCCTCATCGCCGGTGTCGGCAGCATCCTGATGGGTCTGCTGGCGAACCTGCCCATCGCCCTGGCTCCCGCCATGGGCCTCAACGCCTTCTTCGCCTTCGTGGTGGTGGCTGGCATGGGCTACTCCTGGCAAGTGGGCATGGGCACCATCTTCTGGGGTGCGCTGGGCCTGCTGATCCTGACCCTGCTGCGGGTACGCTACTGGCTCATCGCCAACATTCCCCTGACACTTCGGGTCGGCATCACCGCCGGCATCGGTCTGCTCATCGCCCTGCTCGGCCTGCACAATGCCGGCATCGTGGTCGCGAGCCCCGCCACCATGGTGACCGTGGGCAACCTCACCTCCCTGCCCTGCCTGCTGGGGCTGCTCGGCTTCTTCCTCATCTGCATCTTCTCCGCCCGCGGCGTCCACTCAGCCGTGCTCATCGCCATCGTGGTGACCACCACCCTGGGCTGGCTGTTCGGCGACGTCACCTTCAAGGGCTTCGTCTCCGTGCCGCCGAGCATTGCCCCGGTCTTCGGCCAGCTGGATCTGATGGGATCGCTGGACATCAGCCTCGCCGGGATCATCTTCTCCTTCATGCTGGTCAACCTGTTCGACTCTTCCGGCACCCTGATCGGCGTGACCAACCGCGCCAAGCTGGCCGATGACAAGGGGCACTTCCCGCGCATGAAGCAGGCCCTGGTGGTGGATAGCGTCAGCTCCGTCGGCGGCGCCTTCATGGGGACCTCGTCCGTGACGGCCTACATCGAGAGCAGCTCCGGCGTCGCCGTCGGCGGTCGCACCGGTCTGACCGCCATCGTGGTGGGCATCCTGTTCCTGCTGGCCATCTTCTTCTCTCCGGTCGCCGCCATGGTGCCGGCATATGCCGCAGCGGGGGCCCTCATCTACGTGGGCGTGCTGATGTGCTCCGAGCTGACCCGGGTGAAGTGGGAAGACCTGACCGAAGCGGTACCGGCCTTCATGACCGCGGTGATGATGCCGTTCAGCTTCTCCATCACCGAGGGGATCGCCGTGGGCTTCATCTCCTACTGCGTGATGAAGGCGGGCACCGGCCGCTGGCGCGAGATCAACCCCTGCGTGCTGGTGGTGGCCCTGCTCTTCGTCCTCAAGTTTGTCTGGGTCGATGCCCACTGATTTTTCTTCCATGAAAAGAAAAACCAGACTCTGAAAACAAAAATGCCCGTCATCGACGGGCATTTTTTTATGGCGGGTACAGGGCTCAGCGAATGCCGCGGGCCTCGCGGATCCACTCCCACGCCTGCTGGATCTCCTGGGTCTTCTCTTTGGCCATCTCCATCATCTCGGTGGGCAATCCCTTGGCGGCCAGCTTGTCAGGGTGATGCTTGCTCATCTCCTTGCGATAGGCGCGCTTGATCTCCTGATCGCTGTCGCTCTCGCTCACCCCGAGCAACTGATAGGCATCCTTGAGGCGATCCCGGGAGGGGGGCTCCTGGCGGTATTGCTGCCCCTGGCCACTGCCCTGCTGTTGCTGGCGGTGGAAGAAGTTCATCTGGGCCTCGGCCATGGCCAGAATGCGGGCAAGCTCGATGCGACTGAACCCCAGCTCGTCGGCGATGGTTTGCAGGATGGCCCGCTCGTTCGCCTCCACCTGACCGTCGGCGAAGGCGGCCTGCAGCTGGACCTCGAGGAAGAAGCGCAGGATGTCACGCTGCCCCAGGCTCGCCTGGCGAAACTCCGCCAGGGTCTCGCGCAGGGGGAAGTCACTCTCCTTGCCCTGGCGGAATGACTCCTGGGCCCGTACTCGCTGCTCTCCGGCCAGCCGCATCCTGTCCATCAGGTTGGACGCGACCCGTATTTCATGCTCGGTGACCTGGCCGCTCGCCTTGGCGATGTGGCCCATGACGGCGAAGGTGGCATGAAAGAAGACGGCCTGCTGCTGCTGGCTGGGCGCCCGCTGGAAGGCCCCGCGGATCCCCATGCCCCGATCGAAGCGATGGCCGATCCACAGGCCCAGCAGGGCACCGAAGATGTTGCCGAGCAGAAAACCGAAGAAGGTGCCAAGCACCTTGCCCCAAATACGCATGGTTCAAGACCTCGTGATGTTAATGGGTGCCAGCGAGCAGTTGCTCGTCCAGCTCGCGCAGCCGATCCACTGTGCCGATGTCGCGCCACTCGCCTGCCAGCAGGCTGCCACCCACCCGTCC
>NZ_CAWMFQ010000175.1:71158-83004 GCF_963866995.1 Aeromonas sp. ZOR0002
CGCGCCCCGCAGGGCAAGCCGGCAAAGGCGGCGGGCTGATAGAGGCCGACGCCGCTGAAGGTGAGGGCCGGGGTGTCCAGCACCCGACCCGCTTGCAGGGAGAAGTCCCCTTGCGGATGCTGCAGAGGGTTGGGCACCAGCCAGAGGTGGGCGAGATCGTCCCCAAGCGGCTGGTTCACCAGAGCGCGATAATCCAGGTCGAGCCAGGTATCGCCGTTGATCACCAGAAAGGGTTCGCAGCCCAGCAGAGGCAGCGCCTGCACGATGCCGCCGGCGGTCTCGAGCGCGCTCTCTTCGGCCGACCAGTGGATGGAAACCCCGAGTGCACTGCCATCGCCGAGGGCCGCCACCAGCTTGTGTCCGAGCCAGGCGTGGTTGATGACAAGTGTGGTCACGCCGGCTGCCTTGAGTTTTTCGATATGGTGCACGATGAGCGGCTTGCCCCCCGCCGCCAGCAGCGGCTTGGGCAGCAGATCGGTGAGCGGACGCATCCGCTCGCCGCGCCCGGCGGCCAGGATCATCGCCTTCATGGTGTCACCCCGGTGCGCGCCAATCCGGGCAGCACCACCTGCTCCAGCCACTGGCCGAAGCGGGCCAGCACCGGATAGGCGGCGCCATGGCTGCGACAGACATCAACGACGTAGCCCAGGGTACGTGGAATGTCCTTGAGGTAGCCGGCCTTGCCATCGCGGTGATAGAGGCGGGTGAAGATCCCCGCCGCCTTGAGGTGGCGCTGCATGCCGGTGAGATCGGCTGCGCGACGAAACGCGGCATAGTCCAGATTGCCGAGCAGACCGGCCCCTTGCAGGGTGTCGAAGCCAAGTCGCATGCCCTGCTCGATCACCGCGTCTGGCCAGCGCACGTAGCAATCTTTGAGCAGGGAAACCAGGTCATAGCTCAGCGGCCCGATGACCATGTCCTGGAAGTCGATAAGGGCGAGGTCGCTCTCCGTCGGGTTCATCCCGCCGCACACCATCAGGTTGCGGCTGTGGAAGTCCCGGTGCATTACTCCTTGTGGCTGGGCCAGGTTGCTCGCCGTGAGGCAGGCGAAGGTCTCCGCCAGCAACTGCTGCTCTTCATCGCTCAGGGCCAGTTGCAGGTGATGCCACAGCAACCACTCGGGGAAGATGGCATTTTCACGGGCCATGAAGGCCTCATCGAAGGGCTCGAGCTCGAGCGCCACGGTGCCGAGCCTTGGCAGCAGGGCGATGGCCTTGCCATACCAGGCCAGTACGCTCGCTTCGTTCAGGCAGCCGATAAGTTGGGTATCCCCCAGGTCCGTCACCGCCAGCAATCCCTGCTCGTAGTCGACCCCCTTTACCTCGGGGGCCAGCAGCCCCGCATCGTGCAGGGCGGCCGCATTGCGAACGAATTCATGATTTTTTTCGGTTTTCGGATTAGCATCCACCCACACCAGACCGCCGCCCCGGAAGTAGCGGCGGAAACTGGCGTCACCGGAAATAAGCGTCAACGAGAGGTTGGCGTCACCGGAAATCCGGCGAGCCCATTGCAAAAGCAGGGAAGCGCGATCGTGCATGAGTCGGGAACCAAATTGGAAAGCAGCACTTGGCTGTTAGCCCTGGCCGCAATAATGCTTTATCATTGCCGGCTAACATAAAGCAATGACATGCAATGTCAACTCGATGGATCCTGACATAAAATGCATGCCCTGAATCCACCGTTTTTACTACGGATTGCGCGAGCCTTTCACATGACAAAATGGACACTGGGATACTCCTGTCCCATCGCCCTGACCATCAGCCTTGTTCCTGCCCTGAGTCCGCTCATGGCCCAGGCAGCGCCACTCAATGCGCCACCCGCTACCGGGATCCTCGACAGCCTCTGCTATGACTATGTTCCCAAGATAGAGAAGCCCAGTGCGGACCAGGACGCCAATGCCCAGCCCGTCGAGGTGGATGCCGATCGCCTGGAGGCCAAGCAGGGCGGTACCGCCGTCTACGAGGGTGACGTCAAGGTGCGCCAGGGCGTGCGCAAGTTCGACTCCGACTATGCCCAGCTCGACCAGAAGAGCCGGGATGTCATCGCCATCGGCAACATCTATTACAACGATGGCCAGATCACGGTCACCAGCGACAAGACCCTGAAATCCAACCTGGACACCAAGAACTCCGAGCTGGAAGAGGGCAAATATCAGGTCCATGGCTCACCGGTGCGCGGCTTCGCCGAAAAGGTGACCATGACCAACAACAACCAGAACATCACTCTGGAAGGGGCCCAGTACACCACCTGCCCACCGGGCCAGGAGGCCTGGACCCTGAAGGCCGGCAGCATCGACATCGATCAGTCCGAGGTATTCGGGGAGGCCTGGAACGCCAGCCTCTGGCTCTATGACTATCCGGTCTTCTACTTCCCCTATATCAACTTCCCCATCAAGGATGAGCGCAAGACCGGTCTGCTCTACCCGGGCTATACCCAAAGCTCCAAGAACGGCATGGACATCACCCAGCCGTTCTACTGGAACATCGCCCCCAACTACGATGCCACCATCACCTCCCGCTTCATGGACAGACGGGGCCTGATGGAACAGGTCGAGTTCCGCTACATGCCGGACCCGGCCCACGTGGGGAGCCTCTACTTCGAGAACCTGGCAGACGACAAGCAGTACGACGAGACGGCCAGCCTCAATCAGCATCTCTCTGACGGTCACCGTTACCTGCTCAGTGCCCGCCACACCTCCATGTTCATGGACAACGCCATGCGGGTGTCGGTGGACTACACCAAGGTACGGGACCAGGACTACAACTACTTCAACGACTTCACCCCCAAGGTGGGGACCCAGGTCGACAACCAGTTGCAGCAATCCCTGAAGGCGGGTTACTACCAGCAGAACTGGAACCTCGATGCCGAGGTACGGACCTACCAGATCCTGCTGGCCAGCGCCCAGCAGCCCCACGAGCTGATGCCGCGCATCAACCACAACTACTACCAGCAGGGCAGCTGGTACGATCTGGCCTGGAATACCGAACTGACCAACTTCGGCTACAACAACGATCAGGCCATCGAGCAGAACAAGGGTGAAGCCTACACCGGCACCCGGGTCTACACGGCCCCCACCCTGACCATCCCCCTCGTTGACGAGGCGGGTTACTTCCTCGACAGCCAGTACAAGCTGATGTACACCCGTTACGACCAGACGGTGCCTGACCAGATGAGCAGCACCTTCACCAATCGTTTCACCCCGAGAGAGGGCGGCGACATCACCCTGGAAGAGGGGACCATCACCCGGGTACTGCCATCGTTCCGTCTCAAGGGCGGCATGACCTTCGAGCGGGATCAGCAGTGGTTTGGCGAGGGCGCCAACCAGACCCTGGAGCCTGAATTCCAGTACCTCTATGTGCCCTACAAGGATCAGGACAACATCGGTGTCTATGACTCCACCACCATGCGCCAGGACTACTACAGCCTCTTCAGCGATCGCCGCTTCGCCGGTCTGGACCGCATCAGCGACTCCAACCGGCTCTCCTTGGGGGTCACCACCCGCATTTATGATCCGGCCGGGGATGAACGAATCCGGTTGGCCGTTGCCCAAGCCTTCGACTTCGTGGCGCCCAGGGTCAAGCTTTACAGCAGCGATGAGCTGAGTACCAATACCCGCTCCCCGCTGTCGTTCGAGGGTGACGCCAAGATCAACGAGCAGTGGTATGCCCATGCGGGGGCACAATATGATATGGAACAGCGCCAGATAAGCTCTGCCAACAGCGCCCTGGAGTACCGTCACGAGAAGTTGATCAGTCAGTTGAACCACCGCTTCGTGCGGGATGCCAACTACGACCTCGACCACAAGGGGCAGGTGACGGATCTCAACCAGATCGGCCTGCTGCTGACCACCCCGCTGGACGATCGCTGGCACCTTTATGGCGGCTACTATCAGGAGCTCAACCAGAACGTCAAAGTGGACCGCAAGGTGGGTCTGAAATACGACTCCTGCTGCTGGAGCATCAACTTCAACCTGGAATGGGTCAACACGCCAGACAACGTGAACCTGACCCCGACGTCCGAGCGCAGCCTCGGCATTCAATTTGAAATGAAAGGATTGGGTAGCGTGGGTACCGGCTCCAAGGGCACTTCCCTGGACACCGAAGCACTGCCTTACATTCGTCCGTTTAACCTGCGAGACCAGTAATCGGTCTGGCAAACGCCTTGAGAGATGGATATGAAGAAGACGTTGATTTCCCTGCTGACCGCAGGCCTGTTCGGAGTCATGAGCCAGGGTGCCCTCGCCGCCCCCGAGCTGATGGACAAGGTGCTGGCCGTGGTCAACAAGGATGTGGTGCTGGCCAGTCAGCAGGAGGCCCTGGTGCAAAAGGTCAAGGCCTCCGCCCAGGAGAGCGGCCAGTCCCTGCCCGATGACGTCACCCTGCGCAAGCAGGCGCTGGATCGCCTGATCCAGGAGAGCCTGCAACTGCAACTGGCGGAGCGCCAGGGGCTCAAGATCAGTGACACCCAGCTGGAACAGGCCATTCAGAGCATCGCCGCCGACAACAAGATGAACCTGGAGCAACTGCGCGCCCAACTGGAGCGGGAAGGCCTGACCTACGCCCAGTACCGTGAGGAGGTGCGCCGCGAGATCCTGATGAACGAGGTGCGCCGCAGCCAGGTCCGCCGTCGCATCAACATCTCCGATCAGGAGGTCAAGCAGGTGGTCGAGGCCCTGAGCAAACAGGGCCAGCAGCAGACGTCATATCATATCGGCCATATCCAGGTCGCGCTGCCGGACAACCCGAATGCCGAGCAGCTCAACGCTGCCAAGACCAAGATCGAGCGCATTCTGGCGTCCCTGAAAGAGGGGGCAGACTTCCGCAAGCTGGCCATTGCCGAGAGTAACGGTCCCAAGGCGCTGGAAGGGGGTGACTGGGGCTGGTTGAGCCCGCAGGAGATGCCCACCCTGATGGCGGAAGCCGTGCAAGGGGCCGGCAAGGGTGACATCGTCGGCCCGCTGCGCTCCGGCGCCGGTCTGCACATCATCAAGATCTTCGACACCAAGGGTCAGCAACAGGTCATGCAGACCGAGGTGAAGGCGCGCCACATCCTGATCAAGCCCTCCATCATCCTGAGCGAGGAGAAGGCCAAGGGCACCCTGGACGGCATCCTGCACGACATCAAGAGCGGCAAGGCCAGCTTTGCCAGCATGGCAGAGAAATACTCCGAGGATCCGGGCTCTGCGGTGCAGGGTGGCGAGCTGGGCTGGTCTGATCCCAACGTCTATGTGCCGGAATTCCGCGACATGCTGGGGCGCCTGCAACCGGGCCAGATCAGCGAACCCTTCCGCACCAGCCACGGCTGGCACATCGTGCAGCTCGAGGATCGCCGCAGCCAGGACGCCACCGGCAAGGCCCAGGAGCAACGCGCCTACCAGCTCATCTTCAACCGCCGCTTCGCCGAAGAGTCCCAGGCCTGGCTGGATGAGCTGCGCGACGAAGCCTACATCCAGATCGAACCCAATTGATGGGCGACAAGCAGATGAACAAGGCGCATCCAGGGCACGCCGAGGCACAGCTGAGCTGCCACCGGCTTGCCATCACCCCGGGTGAACCGGCTGGCATAGGCCCGGATCTGGTCCTGCAGATTGCCCAGCGGGCCTGGCCCCATCAGCTGGTGGTGATCGCCGATCCCGCCCTGTTGCGCGAACGGGCCGCCCTGCTGGGGCTGTCCGTCGAGCTTGAACCCTATGACGAAAGCGCCCCCACCCGTCCGCAGCGGGCGGGGACTCTGACCGTCTGCCCCGTGCCGCTCGGCGCCCCCGTGGTGCCAGGCAAGCTGGATGAGGGCAACGGCGCCTATGTGCTGGCTACCTTGCAGCGCGCCTGCGACGGCAACCTGAGCGGCGAATTTGCCGCCGTGGTGACCGGGCCGGTGCACAAGGGGATCATCAACCAGGCGGGCGTCTCGTTCAGCGGTCACACCGAGTTCTTCGCCCAGCAGTCCGACACCGCCGATGTGGTGATGCTGCTGGCCACTGAAGGGCTGAGAGTGGCCCTCGCGACCACCCATATTCCCCTTGCCTATGTGGCCAAGGCCATCACCGAGGATCGCCTTGGCAAGGTGATCCGCATCCTGGATGCGGATCTCAAGCGCAAATTCGGCATCGAACAGCCCCGGATCTATGTCTGCGGCCTCAATCCCCATGCCGGGGAAGGGGGTCATCTGGGCCGTGAAGAGATCGATGTCATCGAACCCGCCCTGGTCGCCCTGCGCCAGGAAGGGATCGATCTGGTCGGCCCGCTGCCGGCCGATACCCTGTTCCAGGACAAATACCTCAAGGATGCGGATGCGGTACTCGCCATGTACCACGATCAGGGGCTGCCCGTGCTCAAGTACAAGGGCTTTGGCAACTCGGTCAACATCACCCTCGGACTTCCCTTCATCCGTACCTCGGTGGACCACGGCACCGCGCTGGATCTGGCAGGCAAGAACCTGGCAGACCCCGGCAGCCTCACCACCGCGATCAACCACGCCATCCAGATGGTAGAGAAAAAAAGATATGAGCAGTAAGGTGCACATGGGCCACACGGCCCGTAAGCGTTTCGGTCAGAACTTCTTGCACGACCGGTATGTGATCGACCAGATAGTGGCCGCCATCAACCCGCAACCGGGTCAGAATCTGGTGGAGATAGGCCCGGGTCTGGCCGCGCTCACCGAGCCGGTCGCCGCCCAGATGGACAAGATGACCGTGGTCGAGCTGGACCGGGATCTTGCCGCACGTCTGCGCGAACACCCGACCCTCAAGGAGAAGCTGACCGTCATCGAAGCCGATGCCATGCGCTTTGACTTCAGTACCCTGATGGGGGAAGGCAAGGGTCCGCTGCGCATCTTCGGCAACCTGCCCTACAACATCTCCACCCCGCTCATCTTCCACCTGTGCGAATTTGCCGACCGGGTGGAGGACATGCACTTCATGCTGCAAAAGGAAGTGGTGCTGCGTCTGGCCGCCGGCCCGGGCAGCAAGGCCTATGGCCGTCTGAGCGTGATGACCCAGTACTACTGTCAGGTAGTGCCGGTGCTGGAAGTGGGCCCGGGCGCCTTCAAGCCGGCGCCGAAGGTGGATTCCGCCGTGGTGCGTCTGATCCCGCACAAGAACCCGACTATCGTCGCGAAAGACATTCGTTGCCTGAACCGGGTCTGCACCGAGGGCTTCGGCCAGCGTCGCAAGACCATTCGCAACAGCTTCTCCAACTTCATCACCGACGCCCAGCTGACCGAGCTTGGCATCGATGGCAACCTGCGCCCGGAGAATCTCTCCCTCGAGCAGTTCGTCACGATCGCCAACTGGCTGGCCGACCAGCAACAGGCCTGATCCCATGACCCAAGCCCGGATAGTGGTCCGCCCCCACCCAAGCTATGTGGCGGGAACCGCAGATCCCTACCATTTTCTCTATCGCATCGAGATTGAGAACCTGGGTCCGGGCACGGTGCAACTGCTGCATCGACGCTGGCTCATTACGGATGCCAATGGCAAGATGCTGGAAGTGGAAGGTCCCGGCGTGGTCGGTGAACAACCCCTGATCGCCCCCGGCGAGACCTTTTCCTACCAGAGTGGCGTTCCCCTCGCCACACCGCTTGGCGTGATGGAAGGCAGCTACATCCTGCAGGATGAATCGGGGCAACAATTCGAAGCCCCCATCGCCCCCTTCACGCTGGCCGTCCCCAACATAATCAACTGAGGTTTCATGGCGAACTGTTTCGTCGGTGATATCCAGGGCTGCTACGACGATTTGCGCCGTCTGCTGGATCTTGCCGAGTTCGACTTCGATAACGACACGCTCTGGCTGTGCGGCGATCTCGTCGCCCGGGGGCCGGACTCCCTCAACACCCTGCGTTTCGTCAAATCACTGGGGCAGCAGGCCGTCACCGTGCTCGGCAACCACGACCTGCACCTGCTGGCGGTGGCCCACGGAGTCGCCCCGCTCAAGAAGAAAGACAAGCTGCAGGCGCTGATGGAGGCGCCGGATCGGGACGAGCTGCTGGAGTGGCTGCGTCACCGTCCCCTGCTGGCAGAACACCCCGACCTGCCCATCATGATGGTGCATGCGGGCCTCTCCCCCGCCTGGGACGCCCACACCGCCCGCAGTTGTGCCCGGGAGGTGGAGAGCCTGCTGCGCGGGGATCAGTACAGCTGGCTGCTGCACAACATGTATGGCGATCAGCCCGACAGCTGGAACGACAACCTGCTGGGCATAGAACGTTACCGCTACATCATCAACAGCTTCACCCGGATGCGCTTTTGCTACTTCGACGGGCGCCTCGACTTCAAATGCAAGAAGGGCCCCACCGAATCGACCCCGGGCCTGCGCCCCTGGTTCGAGCAGCGCGAGCACCATGTGGATGACCCCATCCTGGTCTTCGGCCACTGGGCGGCCCTGATGGGCAACACCGGCAAATCCGATATCAAGGGACTCGACACCGGGTGCGTCTGGGGCAACAGCCTCACCCTGTGGCGCTACGAGGACGACGCCCTGATCGCCACCCCCTGCCCGGCCTATGCCAAGTAGAGCGGCTCTTTGCGGAACATGGGAATGATCCGCCGTTGAGAGGAGAGCAATGCCCTCTCCTGCGAAATGGAGCTGAAAACAGAACGGGCCCGGCAATGCCGGGCCCGTTTTTTCATGATGAGCGGATCAGAGCCTGCGCCCCAGCCGTTTCTCGACCTGGCGCCGCTCCCATTCCGGGCCAAACAGCTTGAAGGGCTGAAACAGGTTGATGGCGTGGGAAGCCAGCCCCAACCCCCAGCCCAGCATGGGCCACCAGGCCCAGATATAATCCGGGTTGCTCAGGTAGTTGATGACAAACAGCCCCCCTATCACCAGCACATAGCTCATGAGGTGGCCGTAGAAGCCCCTGAGCCCCTCCACGAACTTCATCGCCTCCTGCTCATCTCGCGCCACCTGCACGCGTCCCCGATCTTCGCCCTCATTCCCTTTCATCTCGCTCTCCTGCAGTTGGGTCACATCGAGCTCGAAGACGGCGGCCAGGGCCTTGAGGGATTCCAGTCCGGGTTGCTGGCCCTGCTCTATTCGCTGAATGGTGCGAACGCTCAGGCCAGTGAGGGTCGCCAGCTGTTCCTGGGACCATCCCCGTTGCAATCTCAACTTCCTGACGATCATCTTGCGCTCCTTGTGGTGATTGACAGGGCCAGCATAGGGAAAGGGGATGAGAGGCGACACGACAGATGGCCGACACTCACCTGACTTCCTTTAAAAATCAAAATCTTACTACCACGCAATCGTGGCTTTTGCGCCCCGAGCAGCCAGGCTTGGCGTGCCGCTGGCGGCCAGACGTCACGGGGGGTTACAACCCCTGCATCAGCTCGGCACCAATCTCGAAGGAGCGCAGGCGCGCCTGATGATCGACGATGGGGCCGTTGAACATCAGCTCGTCCGCTCCGGTCTCTGCCAGCAGAGCCTTGAGGCCGTGGCGTACCCGATCCGGCTCCCCCACCAGGGAGCGAGCCAGGGTCTGCTCCATCGCCATCAATTCGCGGGGAGACCACTCATCCCCCAGCGTCTGCACCGGCAGTGGCAGCTTGCCGGCATCCCCCCGGTAGAGACGCAGGAACTGCTGCTGCAGGGTGGTGAACAGGAAGCGGGCCTCACGATCGGTGTCGGCGGCGATCAGATTGACGCACACCACCGCATGGGGTTTGGGCCAGCGGGCAGAGGGACGGTATTGGGTACGGTAGATCTCCAGCGCCTGCAGCAACATGGCGGGAGCGAAGTGGGAAGCAAAGCCGAACGGCAACCCCATGGCCGCTGCCAGTTGGGCACTGTAGAGGCTGGAGCCCAGCAGCCAGATGGGCACATGGAGTCCCTGGCCCGGCACCGCCTGCACGGCACCGACCTCGTCGCCAAAATAACTCATCAGTTCGCGCACATCCGCCGGGAAGTCATCCACCTCGCCGCTGCGCTGGCGGCGAAGCGCCTGCATGGTGCGCTGATCGCTGCCAGGGGCGCGGCCCAGGCCGAGATCGATACGATCCGGATAGAGGGAACTCAGCGTGCCGAACTGCTCCGCAATGACCAGAGGGGAGTGGTTCGGCAACATGATGCCGCCAGCCCCGAGCCGCAACGTCGTGGTGCCCCCGGCCAGGTGGCCAATCAGCACCGCTGTGGCGGCGCTGGCAATGCCCGGCATGTTGTGGTGCTCCGCCAGCCAGTAGCGGTGGTAGCCCCAGCGCTCCGCATGGCGAGCCAGATCCAGCGAGTGGCGAAACGACTCGGCCGGTAGACCACCTTCGGGAACGGGCACCAGATCCAGCACGGAATAGGGGACGACAGACATGGGACACTCCATTGGTTCACAGGGCGTTTATCAGGGGAGCAATGTAGCACGAGATATCTGGACGAATCATCTCACCACAGGGCAAGGGGGCAGCGCGAAGGCCGACTGTTGATTTCGGGCCGAAGAGCGCAAGATCGAGTCCTAGGCTTTTTGTCATCCAGCAAGCACACTGTTAGGTGGCCAATACGGCGATCGCCAGGGGACAAGGATCCGTCCATGACAAACGCAAGTCTCAGTCGCAGACCCTTTTACGTACACATTGCCACCCTTTTCATCCTGCTCTTCTCCTTGCTGGGGGGCGCCCTCATCGTGCTGCAGTTCCAGCAGGGCATGCAGCAGGGGCTGGAGCACGAACGTCAGAGCTTCCAGCAATACCGGGAGCAGCTTGCCCTCGCCATCAAGCTGAACCAGCGACCAGCCCGCATGTCCCTGAATCTGCTGCGCAGCGGCCAGCTGTCCGCCATGACAGACCTCGAGACGCGGCTCGCCTTCCTGCCCCAGCTGGCGGAAGTACTGGCCAACAGTACCAGTTACGGCGCCATCTATGCAGGTTACGAGGACGGCGATTTCTTTCTGGTTCGCAAGCTGACCGAACGGGCGAGAGGGGCGCTGGAGGCACCTCCGCCCGAGAGCCGCCTGCTGGTCCAGAGCCTGCATCAGGGACAGGGAGAGTTCCTCTATTTCGACCAGCGGCTGCGGCTGCTGGAGCGGCGCCCCATGCCGGACTACCGTTTCGATCCGCGAGATCGGGGCTGGTACAAGGAGGCGCGCTGGAGCACGGGCATCATAGTGACCCACCCCTACCTCTTCTTCACTACCCGGGAGCCAGGCATGACACTGGCGGTGGAGAGCGACGATCGCCGGGCGGTGATCGGGCTCGATGCGGGCGTGGAGGGGCTCTCTTCCCTCATCGGCGAGTTGCCCCTGCCCGGTCACAGCCAGCTGGTGCTGTTTGACGAGGTCGGGACCCTGCTGGCCACGGATCCCGAGCGCCTCCCAAGCTTCGAGCAACTGAGCCGCCTGCCCATGCTGTCGGCCCTCAATCACCCCATTCTCACCAGGCTGCAACAGGAGATGGCTGCGCGGCCTGCCCTGCTGCATCACCCCGCCGAGCTGACCCTGGCAACGGTTCAGGGTCAGGAGTGGCTGGTCAATATCTCCTCCCTCGGGGAAGAGTCCCCGTTTTATCTCGCCCTCCTGGTGCCCACCGAGGTGCTCACCGCCCCGGCGCGCCAGGATGCGCTGCACAATCTCGCCTGGGCCCTTGCCGGTCTGCTGCTCCTGCTGCCCGTCATCTGGCTGGCTGCCCGGCGCACTGCCGCCCCCTTGCTGGTATTGACCGGGGAGGCTGAGCGGATCCAGCACTTCGACTTTGGCGAAAGCCCGGGGCCGGATTCGGCAATCCGCGAAATTGACGACCTCGCCCGCGCCATGTCCAGCATGCGCCTGACCCTCGGCAATTTCATGAACATGGGCCGGGCGCTGGCGGCAGAGCATCGCTTCGATTCGTTGCTCAGCCGCATCCTGCACGAGACGGTGGCGGCTGCCCA
>NZ_CAWMFQ010000176.1:0-14199 GCF_963866995.1 Aeromonas sp. ZOR0002
TAGGGGCGCATTATAGGGAGCCGCGCCGTGATGACAAGGGCTATTTTGCGAAAAATAGCCCTTTTTACCGTTTTGTGACTCGAACGCCTACTTATCAAACAAAAAGCCCTGCTTACGCAGGGCTCTGGCCGCTTTGAATGACGTTACTGTTACTTTTTTGACCAAAACTCACGGGCAAAGCCGCGCACCTTGTCCCAGTCGGTGAATTCCAGATCCTTGCTGGTATCCGTGCTGCCCCCGGTGATCTTCATGATCAACTGGATGATGCGGGTCTGCCACCAGTTGTAACGGGAGTACTGCAATGCCCCGGCAAACACCCCCAGAGTTTTGGGCTTCCAGGGAGAGAGGCGCAGAAACTTCTTCATGTAGGCGTTGGTCTGCGGCGTCTGCTTCTCGGGCTTGCGTGCCGTCAGGTTCACGCAGAAGAACGCCGCATTGGCTACTTCCAACTGTTCATGATGTGCGTGTATGAAGCTGAGCAGGCTGGGGTGGAAGTTACCATAGCGAATGGAAGCGCCAATCAACACCTTGGCATACTTGCTGAGGTTGCACATGGGCAGGGTGTGCAGGTCGTGCATCACCACTTCGCATCCTGATATTTCCTCCAGCATGACATCCACGATTTTCCGCGTTTGCCCGTCCCGGGAAGAATAAAGCACCAAAATCTTGTCCATACCAACCTCAACTACGCCAGAATGCAGGAGTAAACAGTACCAGAAGTGTGAAGATTTCCAATCGACCAAACAACATGGCCACGATCAATATCCACTGTGCAGTGGCCGAGATATTGCCGAAGTTGGCCGACACCTCCCCCAGACCCGGCCCCACGTTGGTGAATGCCGCAGCCACGGCGGAGAAGGCCGTCACTTCGTTCAGCCCCGTCATCAGCAGCAACAGCATGAAGATGAAGAACAGGATGATGTAGGTGGCAAAGTAGCCCCAGACCGCTTCCACGATCCGTTCCGGTACGGCACGGCGTCCCAGCTTCAAGGTGTAGATGGCCCGCGGATGCACCAACCGTTTGAGTTCACGCATCCCCTGCAGGAACAGGATCATGAAACGCATCACCTTGATGCCCCCCCCGGTACTGCCGGCACAACAGCCGATGAAGGCAGAGAACATCAACAGCATGGGCAGGAAGGAGGGCCAATCCGCATAGCTGGTGGTGCTGTACCCCGTGGTCGTGCCCAGAGACACCGCCTGGAACAGGCCATGGTTGAGCGCATCCTGCCAGGTATCGTAGTGGCCGTGGAACAGCAGAGAGACGAAACAGATCAGCACCAGCACGCACTGGATGCTCAGAAACACCTTGAGCTCGGAGTCACGCAGATAACTGCTCACGCGCACCGGCTTGTGGGCAAACACCATGAAGTGCAGCGCGAAGTTGACGCTCGCCAGCAACAGGAACACCACTGTGATCAGGTTGATGGCCGGGCTGTCGAAGAAACCGATGCTGGCGTCGTGGGTCGAGAACCCCCCAACCGACAAGGTGGAGAAGGAGTGGCAGATGGCATCGAACAACGTCATCCCCGCCATCCAGTACGCGAGAGCGCAGAGGGAAGTCAGCAACAGATAGATGAACCAGAGCGCCTTGGCCGTCTCGGCGATGCGCGGGGTCACCTTGTTGTCCTTGACGGGCCCCGGGATCTCGGCGCGATAGAGCTGCATGCCCCCGATACCCAGCAGTGGCAGCACGGCCACCGCCAGCACGATGATCCCCATGCCACCGAGCCATTGCAGCAGCTGGCGGTAGAAGAGAAACGCTTTGGGCAGATTGTCCAGCCCGGTCAGCACCGTTGCGCCCGTGGTAGTCAGGCCGGAAAACGACTCGAAAAATGCCTCCGAGACCGACATGTTCGGCACGTCGCTGATGATGAAGGGGACGGCACCCACGCTCCCCAGCACCACCCAGAACAGCACCACGATGAGGAAGCCTTCCTTGGACCTGAGTTCCTTTTTCTGGTGGCGGTTGGGGAACCAGAGCAGGAGGCCGAGCAGGAGGGCTATGACGAAGGAGTTGACGAACTCGGTACCACCGCCATCACGATACCCAAAAGCGACCATCGCGGGCAGCAGCATGGTCGAGCTGAACAGGGCAACCAGCAGACCGACGATACGAATGATGCTCAGAATCTGCATTCCGGCTCCCTCTTCAGACTAAAAGAGCGATGGATTCTAGCCATCTAAGGGACGAAGGGATACCCGACCCTGGGTCCGGTCGGTCAATTCCTGTGCGATACGGGCCCAGAGTGCAGACTCCCACGCTACCTGAAGGGTGACGCTGGCACCATAATCGGCCACCAGCAACTGCCCTTGATGGGCAGAGATGAGGGACTCCACGGCCCCCATGTCGGTGTAGTCACACTGGATCACGGAAGAGGTCAGCTGACGCTTGATACAGGTTTCAAGTTGCTTGAGTGCTGCCCCCACACCACCGCCATAGGCCTTGACCAGGCCAACGGTCCCCAGCAGCACTCCACCGTAATAGCGCACCACCACGGCGGCGACTTCACCCAGACCGGCCCCCATCAACTGGGCCAGCATGGGTTTGCCCGCTGTGCCCGAGGGTTCGCCATCATCACTGAAACCATAAACCTGGCTGTCTTGCGGGGCGCCGGCGACAAATGCCCAGCAGTGATGCCGGGCTCCCGGGTGTTGCTGTTTGATCTCGTCTATCCAGGCCTTGGCGGCCTCGACGGTCGGAGTGTGGGCGATGTAGGTAATGAAGCGGCTCTTCTTGATCTCCTCGCTCACCTCCAGTGGGGCTGCCGGTATGGGGTAATCCGTCGCCATCAGAGCCCTGCTTGTCTGGTCAGGTTCTCCACCCCGTTGGCATGCAGCACCACGTTGTCCTCGATGCGAATGCCACCATAGGGACGCAGCGCCTCCACCTTGTTCCAGTTGATCCGCTTGCCCTGCTCACCTTGGCGCAGCGGCTCCAGCAGGCTGTCGATGAAGTAGAGACCCGGCTCTATGGTGAACACCTGGCCCACTTCCATCACCCGGGTGCAGCGCAGATAGGGGAACTGCTCGGGGGCCGCCAGGTGGGTGCCGCGCTCATCCTGCATGAAGCCGCCGGCATCGTGTACCTGCAGGCCGAGGAAGTGACCGAGACCGTGGGGGAAGAAGACATTGGTCACCCCGGTGTGGATCATCTCGTCCACCGACATGTCTACCAGTTCGGTGGCTTGCAGCAGGCGCGCCAGCCTGTGGTGCATCTGCAGGTGCAGCTCGCTGTAGCGGCGGCCCGGCTTGATCTCGTCGATGATCTCCTGTTGCTGTGCATCCAGCGCTGCGATCAGATCGGCGAACTCACCGCGGCGCCAGGCCCAGGTTCGGGTAATGTCGGAGGCATAACCGTGCACGTCCACACCGGCATCGATGAGGAAGGAGTAACGCTCCGCATCCGGCACCCGCTGGGTGGAGAGATGGGTGTAGTGCAGGATGGCCGCATTGCGGTTGATGGCAACAATGTTGCCGTAGGGCGCCTCATTGGCCCCCTGTCCGACCGCCTTCATGTAGGCCAGGTTGATCTCGAACTCGCTCGCCCCCGCCATGAAGGAGTCCTTGGCCGCGATGTGGCCGCGCACGCCGATGCGGTTGGCATCGCGAAGACATTCCAGCTCATAGGGCGTCTTGTAGGCACGGTGGTAGTGCAGGTAGTTGAGGACCGCCTCCGGATTGGGCTGGCCCAGTCCCAGCAGCTCGGCCACTTCCAGATGGCCGCCCAGATAGGCCCACTCCTGCTTGTTGGCCGGCAGGTGATCGGCAACCTGCTCCGGGCGAGTCAGGAAGCGAATGTCGAAGAAATCGATCCAGAAGGAGTTGGGCAACTCCGCCACCTTGTGCCAGAAGTCCACCGGCCGGTAGAACAGCAGCACCGGCTTGTTCACCCCGTCCACCAGCAACCAGCAGTGAGGGTTGTCCAGCACCGGCAGCCAGGCCTTGAACTGGGGATTCACCTTGAAGGGATAATCCTGGTCATCGAGGAAGATGCGATGAGTCTGGCCGGAGTGAATAGCGAGGCCGCCAAGACCCTGTTGTTGCAGGATGTCGCGGGTACGCTGCTGAAGGGTGTCGAGATGCTGGGCAAAAAGTTGGCTGTAACTGCTCATGGCGTCCTGCTCCGGGCGAATGTGACTTCAGCATAACATCAAGCGAATCAAGGCTCGAGCCACCCGGCTTTCGCTTCGTGAGGTAACGCATAGGTTACAGGCTTTTTGTTATGAAGATAAAACAGACAATTAACAAACAAAGAACAATTCAATACACTGCCCACAGACAGTAGATATCAGCCGTCAGGAACAACTCATGCAAAACCTTTGTCTGTGGACACAGGATCAGGACAGGATGCAGCACTCCAACCTCCACCAGTTCATGGCCGAGGTCAATCACTTCCATGGCCTGCAACTGCGCAGCTATGCCGACCTGTATCAATGGTCGGTGGAGAAGACCACCCGCTTCTGGCCCCTGGTGTGGCAGCACTGCGGCGTCAAGGGCGAGCTTGGCAACATTGTGGCGGAGAACCGCCAGGATATGCAGCGCGCCCGCTGGTTCCCCGACAGCCAGCTCAACTTCGCCGAGAACCTGCTGCGCCGTCAGGATGAGAGCCCGGCCATCATCTCCCGCATCGAAGGGGGTCCAAGCCGGACCCTGAGCTGGCATGAGCTGGCAGATCAGGTCGCCCGCCTGGCCCAGTGGCTTCGCAGCCAGGGCATAGGCCGGGGTGATGTGGTCGCAGCCTACCTGCCCAATATCCCGGAAACCGTGGTGGCCATGCTGGCAACCACCAGCCTCGGCGCGATCTGGACCTCCACCAGTCCCGATTTTGGCGAGGCCAGCGTGGTGGAGCGCTTCGGCCAGACCCGTCCCAGGGTGCTGTTCGCGGTGGATGGCTACCGCTACGGCGGCAAAGCCATCGACATTCAGGACAAGGTGGCCAGCGTCGTCGGTCAGCTCGACAGCATAGAGCAGACGGTGCTGATCCCTCTGCTTGGCAACCCGCTGCAGCTTGGTCACGACTGGCAGCAACTGCTGGCAAGCCAGCATGATGCCCAGCTCGCCTTCGAGCCCATGGCCTTCAACGACCCGCTCTATATCCTCTACTCCTCCGGTACCACCGGCAAACCCAAGTGCATCGTGCACGGCATTGGCGGCACCCTGCTGCAACACCTGAAAGAGCACCAGTTGCACTGCGACATCAAGCCGGGGGAGCGCATCTTCTACTTCACCACCTGTGGCTGGATGATGTGGAACTGGCTGGTGAGCGCCCTCGCCTCCGGCGCCACTCTGGTGCTCTACGATGGTTCCCCCTTCTACCCGGATGGCAACGTGTTATGGGATCTCACACGGGACGAAGAGGTCGCCCTGTTCGGCACCTCGGCCAAGTATCTCGATGCGCTGCACAAGCAGGGTTATGCCCCCATCAAGACCCACGACTTGCCGCACTTGCGGCTGATCTGCAGCACCGGATCCGTGCTGTCGCCGGAGGGGTTTGACTACGTTTACCAGCAGATAAAGCAGGATGTGCAGCTCAGCTCCATCTCTGGCGGCACCGACATCTGCTCCTGCTTCGTCATCGGCAACCCCTTGAGCCCCGTCTATCGCGGCGAGAGCCAGGGGCGCGGCCTTGGTCTCGCGGTGCAGGTATTCAACGAGGCGGGCCAGCCGGTGCTGGGGGAAAAGGGCGAACTGGTCTGCACCAAGCCGTTCCCGGCCCAGCCCATCTACTTCTGGGGGGACGAAAACGGCGACAAATACCACGCCGCCTACTTCGAGCGGTTCGACAACATCTGGTGCCACGGGGACTGGATCGAGCTGACCCCGACCGGCGGCATTCTGTTCTACGGCCGCTCCGACGCGACCCTCAACCCGGGCGGCGTGCGCATCGGCACCAGCGAGATCTACCGCTATGTGGAACAACTCGATGAGGTGGAAGAGAGCATCGTCATCGGCCAGCAATGGAAACAGGACGAGCGGGTGGTGCTGTTCGTCAAGCTCAAGGCGGGTTGCAAGCTGGACGACGGGCTGCGTGAGCGGATTTGCCAGCAGATCAAGCGGCACTGCACCGCCCGTCATGTGCCTGCCCGCATCCTGCAGGTGGATGCCATCCCCCGCACCAAGTCCGGCAAGATAGTAGAGCTGGCGGTGCGGGAAGTGGTGCACAACCGCCCCGTCAACAACACCCACGCCCTCGCCGATCCCGAGGTCTTGAACCAGTATCGCAATCGGCCGGAACTGGCCAGTTGATACCACGCTCATCTCCATCGGAGGCGCCGCAAGGCGCCTCTTTTTTGCCCGTTTTGTGATGAAGAGCTTTTACTCGACAACTGTTAAACAAATGTTTTAAATAGGTGTTGAAAATGTCTCCTTTTGGATCAATAGTGAGCCTCGCCCCCTGCTGGGGATAAAGGAGCACCATTCCCCACAGAGTGGGAACAAGGAGACACTCTCATGATCTACCAAGGCGAAACCCTGACGGTCAGCTACCTCGAAGACGGCATTGCCGAGCTGAGGTTCGATGCCCCGGGTTCAGTCAACAAGCTGGATCGCGCTACCCTGCTCTCCCTGAGCGAAGCGATCGCCGCATTACAGCAACAAGCCGATTTGAAGGGTCTGATCCTCACCTCCGGCAAAGACGCTTTCATCGTCGGCGCCGACATCACCGAATTCCTGGAACTGTTCGATCTGCCGCAAGAAGACCTGCTCGGCTGGCTGAAAAAGGCCAACGACATCTTCAACGCCATCGAAGATCTGCCGGTGCCCACCCTCTCCGCCATCAAGGGCCATGCTCTGGGCGGCGGCTGCGAGACCATTCTCTCCACCGATTTCCGGCTGGCCGACACCACGGCCAAGATCGGCCTGCCCGAGACCAAGCTCGGCATCATGCCCGGCTTTGGTGGCACTGTCCGTCTGCCGCGGGTGATCGGTGCCGACAACGCGCTGGAGTGGATCACCACCGGCAAGGATTACCGTGCCGATGACGCCCTCAAGGTGGGTGCCATCGATGCCGTGGTCGCCCCCGACGCGCTGCACAGCGCCGCCGTGCAGATGATCAAGGACGCGATCAAAGGCAAGCTGGACTGGCAGGGCCGCCGCGCCGCCAAGAAGGCACCGCTGCGCCTCTCCAAACTGGAAGCCATGATGAGCTTCACCACCGCCGCTGGTATGGTTGCCGCCGTGGCGGGCAAACACTATCCGGCCCCCATGGCCGCCGTGAAGACGGTGGAAGCCGCCGCAGGCATGGGCCGTGACGAAGCGCTGGCCGCCGAGGCCGCCACCTTCATCAAATTGGCGAAAACCGACGTGGCCAAGGCCCTGGTCGGTATCTTCCTCAACGATCAGCACATCAAGGCGCTGGCCAAGAAGGCCGCCAAGCAGGCAAACAAGGCCACCGGCCATGCCGCCGTGCTGGGTGCCGGCATCATGGGGGGTGGCATCGCCTACCAGTCTGCCAGCAAAGGCATCCCGGCGGTGATGAAGGACATCAACGAGAAAGCGCTGGCACTTGGCATGAATGAGGCCACCAAGCTGCTCAACGGCCAGCTCGAGCGCGGTCGCATCGACGGCATCAAGATGGGCCAGGTGCTCTCCGCCATTACCCCAACCCTCAGCTATGACAACGTCAAGCATGTGGACGTGGTGGTCGAAGCCGTGGTCGAGAACCCGAAAGTGAAGGCGGCCGTGCTGAGTGAAGTGGAAGGCGTGATCGGCGAAGACGCCGTGCTCGCCAGCAACACCTCCACCATCCCCATCTCCCTGCTGGCCAAGGGACTGAAGCGCCCCAAGAATTTCTGCGGCATGCACTTCTTCAACCCGGTGCACCGCATGCCACTGGTGGAGATCATCCGCGGCGAGCAAACTTCCGATGAAACCATCAACCGCGTGGTGGCCTACGCCGCCGCCATGGGCAAGTCCCCGGTCGTGGTCAATGACTGCCCCGGCTTCTTCGTGAACCGCGTGCTGTTCCCCTACTTCTTCGGCTTCAACAAGCTGGTCGCCGATGGCGCCGACTTCGCCGCCGTCGACAAGGTGATGGAGAAGGAGTTTGGCTGGCCCATGGGCCCCGCCTACCTGCTGGACGTGGTCGGCATCGACACCGGCCACCACGCTGGTGACGTGATGGCGCAGGGTTTCCCGGCACGCATGAGCAAGGAAGGCCGCACCGCCATCGACGTGATGTACGAGGCGAGCCGCTTCGGTCAGAAGAACGGCAAGGGCTTCTACGCCTACGAGCAGGACAAGAAGGGCAAGCCGAAGAAGGTGGCCGACGCAGCCAGCTACGAGCTGCTGGCCCCCATCGTCAAGCCGAAGCAGGATTTCGACAAGGAGGCCATCATCGCCCGCATGATGATCCCGATGATCAACGAGGTGGTGCTCTGCCTGGAAGAGGGCATTGTCGCCACGCCAGCCGAAGCCGACATCGCGCTGGTCTACGGTCTGGGCTTCCCTCCCTTCCGCGGCGGCGTGTTCCGCTATCTGGACACCATTGGCCTGGATCGCTACGTGGCCATGGCCGACCAGTATGCCGACTTGGGCCCGCTCTACCGCGTCAGCGACAAGCTGCGCGAGATGGCTGCCCAGGGCAAAACCTTCTACTGATTGCGGAAAGGAGATCCATTCATGAAAGACGTAGTCATTGTCGACTGTATCCGGACCCCCATGGGCCGGTCCAAGGGCGGCGCCTTCCGCAACGTGCGTGCAGAAGACTTGTCCGCGCACCTGATGAAATCCATCCTGCTGCGCAACCCCAACCTCGACCCGAACGAGATCGAGGATATCTACTGGGGCTGCGTGCAGCAGACCCTGGAACAGGGCTTCAACATTGCCCGCAACGCCGCCTTGCTGGCCGGCATTCCCAAGCAGGTGGGGGCGGTCACCGTCAACCGCCTGTGCGGCTCAAGCATGCAGGCGCTGCACGATGCCTCCCGTGCCATTCAGGTAGGTGATGGGGATATCTTCATCATCGGCGGCGTCGAGCACATGGGTCACGTGCCGATGAGCCACGGGGTGGACTTCCACCCCGGCATGGCCAAGTCGGTGGCGAAAGCCTCCGGCATGATGGGGCTGACCGCCGAGATGCTCGGCAAGCTGCACGGCATCAGTCGTCAGCAGCAGGACGAGTTTGCCGCCCGCTCCCACCGCCGTGCCCACGCCGCCACCGTGGAAGGGCGTTTTGCCAAGGAGATCGTCGGGCTGGAAGGCCATGACGCCAGCGGCGCCCGCTTCTTCTACGACTACGACGAAGTGATCCGCCCGGAGACCACGGTCGATACGCTGAGCCAGCTGCGCCCGGTGTTCGACCCGGTCAACGGCACCGTCACCGCCGGCACCTCCTCGGCCCTGTCCGATGGCGCCGCCGCCATGCTGGTGATGAGTGCGGATCGCGCCAAGGCCCTCGGCCTCACGCCCCGCGCCAGGGTGCGCGCCATGGCCATCGCCGGCTGTGACGCCGCCATCATGGGTTACGGCCCGGTGCCGGCCACCCAGAAAGCGCTCAAGCGGGCCGGGCTGACCATCGGCGACATCGACCTCTTCGAGCTGAACGAGGCGTTTGCCGCCCAGTCCCTGCCCTGCGTGAAGGATCTGGGTCTGCAGGATCTGGTGGACGAGAAGGTAAACCTGAACGGTGGCGCCATCGCCCTGGGTCACCCGCTCGGCTGCTCCGGTGCCCGCATCTCCACCACCCTGATCAACCTGATGGAAGAGAAGGACGCCACCCTGGGAGTCGCCACCATGTGCATCGGCCTGGGTCAGGGCATCGCCACCGTGTTCGAACGGGTGTAAGTGAATCACTCCTGACCGCTCACCGGTCAGGGACGCCGCCTCGGGGCGGCAACAACAGACAGAAGGCGGCCCTGCTTCCCGGCACAGCGGCCCCATCACGAATACCGGGTCGGCCTGCCGACCCTGCTGTCGAGTCTGTGGAACGCGCCACACGGGGTGCGCTCCTGCCGTCGGAATCTGCGTGTTGGCCGGCCCGTTTGGGTCGGCCTTTTTTATTCTTTTCCCGCGATCGGGGCCAATCCTGAGGCTATATTGCCCATAACTTCACATTAGAGGGGGGGCTTGCTTGCTTTTTGCTCCCCCGACAGGTTCAATCTGCACAAAAAAATGGGTGGATGCACATACATATGTCAACGAGCAAACAACTGCTTATCGTCGACGACGATCGGGAGATCCGCGAGCTGCTCAACGAGTACCTGACCCGGGCCGGTTTCGAGGTACTGACCGCGGCCGAAGGGAACGAGATGCGCCAACAACTGGCCCAGCACAACCCGGACCTCATCATTCTGGACATCATGATGCCCGGCGACGACGGCTTTACCCTCTGCCAGCAGATCCGCCGCGACTCCCAGGTACCCATCATCATGCTGACCGCCGCCTCCGACGAAGCGGATCGGGTGATCGGTCTGGAACTTGGCGCCGACGACTACATCGCCAAGCCGTTCAGCCCGCGCGAGCTGCAGGCCCGCATCAAGGCGCTGCTGCGCCGCGCCGAATTCCGCCAGCCGGAGAAAGAAAAGGAACCGAGCCGTCGGCTGCGCTTCGCCGAGTGGACCCTGGACACCCTGAGCCACCAGCTGACCCACGAAGATGGCAGCCTGCTGGATCTCTCCGGCAGCGATGCCCTGCTGCTCGGCATGTTCCTGCAGCAGCCCGGCGTGGTGCTGGACCGGGATACCATCTCGGACGCCACCCGCGGTCGCGAGAGCCTGCCCATGGAACGCGGCATCGATGTGCAGATCAGCCGCCTGCGCCAGAAGCTGGGTGACAACGGCAAGAGCCCGCGCATCATCAAGACCATTCGCGGCAGCGGCTACATGCTGATCGCCGAAGTCCACGAGATCCCGTAACAGACAGACGCTACGGCGAGACCTTGAACGGGCAGAAGAGAGACCCATGACGGGGCAACGGCAAGGCACAGAGGTAAGCACCCCATGCTGATCGACAAGAGACACACGCTGCCATGACGGGGCAGAAGTTCTGGCGGGCCCTGGTGCCCCGCTCCCTGCTGTCGCGGATGCTGCTGCTGTTGCTGCTCGCCATCCTGCTCTCCCAGACCATCCTCACCGGCATCTGGATGCAGCAGATCCAGAAGCGGGAGCTGGAGGGCATGCTCAGCACCACCCGCAACCTGGCGCTGTCGGCGGCTTCCACCGTCAACTTCTTCAAGTCCCTGCCCCTGCAATACCGCCACATTGCCCTGGATCAGCTGCGCAACATGGGGGGCAGCCGCTTCTTCGTCTCCCTGAACGAGGAAGAGATCCACATCAGCGCCATCCCCGACAGCGAGCGCAAGACGCTGGTGCTCAAAGAGGTGCAGGAGGTGCTCAGCCGCAAGCTCTCCGACGCCATGGCGATCAAGGTGGACTTCTCCCGCCCCGAGGAGCTGCACGTCTTCAACAACGACACCCTGCTGGCGGATCTCCCCTCCTCCTGGGCCCGCTACACCCTGTCCCTGGAGCCCATCAATCCGCCGGTGCTGGTGACCCAGATCGAGATAGAACCGGGGGAGTGGCTCTATCTGGCGGCCCTGCTGCCCGCCCCCTACATGACGCTGGATGACACCGTGATGCCGAGCAATCAGGTGCGTTTCATCGCCCTGATGACGGTCTTCCTCTGCTTCTTCACCTTCATGCTGGTGCGCTGGCAGACCCGCCCCCTGCGTCGCCTCGCCAAGGCGGCGGTCAACCTCGGCAAGGACATCGACCAGCCGTCCCTCAAGGAGGAGGGTGCCTCCGAAATCGTGGCGGCGACCCGCGCCTTCAACATCATGCAGCAGCGCATTCGCCGCTTCATCGACGATCGGGAGCGCCTCTTCAGCTCCATCTCCCACGACCTCAAGACCCCCATCACCCGACTGCGACTGCGGGTCGAACTGCTGGACGACGAGGTGCAGATCGCCAAGTTCAACAAGGACCTGGACGAGCTGGAGCTGATGGTCAAAGGGGCGCTGCAGACAGTCAAAGAGACGGACATTCACGAGAACCTCGAGCAGATCGACGTCAACGCCCTGCTGGAGCAGATGGCGGAGGCCATGAACCTGCACGAGGATCTGCTCACCATCGAGGGCCACTGCAAGTGGCCCTATCGCGGCAAGCTGCTGGCCCTCAAGCGCTGCATCGGCAACCTGGTGGACAACGGCATCAAGTACGGCCAGAAGGTGCGCATCATCATCATGGATGACGAGGAGATGCTGATCCTCTTCATCATGGACGAGGGGCCCGGTCTGCCGGACGATCAGTTCGAGCGCATCTTCGAGCCCTACTACCGCCTCAGCACCGATGCCGCCGGCACCGGGCTGGGCCTTGGCATCGCCCGCAACATAGCCCACGCCCACGGCGGCGACCTGGTGCTGGAAAATCGCCCCCAGGGCGGCCTGCAGGCCACCCTCTCCCTACCAAGGCAGTAATGTATGAAGTGGTTGTCTTTTTCTGTCATCGCCCTGCTCCCCCTGCCCGTTTGTGCCTCCCAGGTGGAGGTATTGCACTGGTGGACCTCCGGCGGCGAGGCCAGGGCCGTGGAAGTGCTCAAGTCCGAGTGGGCCGAACAGGGCAACCAGTGGAACGACTTCGCGGTACAGGGGGGGGGCGGCAAGAGCGCCATGACGGTGCTCAAGAGCCGGGCCCTGGCGGCAAACCCGCCGGAGGCGGCCCACCTCAAGGGGTTCGAGCTGCACGAGTGGGGCAGCCTGGGCTTTCTGCGCGACCTCACCCCCATGGCCGAGCACCTTGGCTGGTACCCTCAGCTGCCCCCCATGGTGCGCGATACCCTCAGCCAGAACGGCGCCCTGATGGCGGTCCCCACCGGCATCCACCGGGTCAACTGGCTGTGGCTCAACCGCAAGGTATTCGAGCGACAGGGGCTCAAGCCCCCCACCGACTGGGCCCAGTTCGTGGCGGTGGCGGACAAGCTCAAGGAGCAGGGCATCACCCCCCTCGCCATCGGTAACGAACCTTGGCAGATCGCGGTGCTGTTCGAAACGGTGGCCCTCGGCGAAGGGGGCAAGACCTTCTATCGCAAGGCCTTCCTCGAACAGGACAGCGCCACCCTGACCGGCCCCGACATGGTGCGGGTGCTGACCCGCTTCCAGCAGTTGCGCGCTTATGTGCCCGAGAAATACGCTGGCCTGAAATGGCACCAGGCCACCAACCTGCTGGAGAGCGGCGGCGCCGCCATGCAGGTGATGGGGGACTGGGTGAAGGGGGAGCTGAGCGCCGGCAACTACCGCCCCGGCGAGGATATCGAGTGCCTGCCAAGCCCGGGCAGCCAGGGGCTGTTCAGCTACAACCTCGACTCCATCGCCATGTTCAAGCAGCGGGATCCCGCCCAGTTGCAGGCCCAGGGCGAGCTGGCCAGGCTGTTGATGACGCCACGCTTTCAGGAAGCGTTCAACCGGGTGAAGGGCTCCATCCCGGCGCTCATCAAGCCGGACATGAGCAAGTTCGATCGCTGCGCCATCCGCTCCTATCAGGATTTCCTCCACGCCGAGCAACAGGACAACCTGCTGCCCAGCATGGCGGAGGGGATGGCGGTGCCCACCAACATGCGCCAAGGGATCATGGATGTGCTGAGCAGCTTCTTCAACGACGCCAGGGCCAACCCCGAGCAGACGGCGCAGCAGCTGGAACGCGCCATGCGCTCGACCCGTTCAGGCGCGGAGCAGAAATGACAAAGGCGGACATCGTCCGCCTTTGAGTGCCGAGAGCCAGGCTCTCAGGAGGGATCGTTCTCGTCCTCATCCTCGTCGTAGTAGTCGCTGAGCTCGATCCAGAGCCCCAGTCCGATCATCACCATGGAGCCGAACCAGGTACCGGTATTACCTATCGGGCTGCCCAGCACTATCATGGCGAACGACAAGAACCCCATGCCTGCGTAGGCTTGCAATCTGCCGTAGGAGACCTGCATATTCACACCTCCTTGTTGAATATGGTTCAATTTTTATATTACTCATCGAGCGAAGCCTGGGTAGAGCCGGTTCACATTTTGGTAGCATATGCTGCATAACCGCCCCGTGGTTTGATTATTTTTTCGCCGTGAGTATCATTGCTGGCCGAATTGGTTGAAGGTTGATTATTGATGAGTGCTTTATTCTGCGGCGCAACGCACGAGCTGGACGCAATCGGGCTTCGTTGCCCCGAGCCCGTGACGATGGCGCGCAAGAAGGTGCGGCTGAAGGTTGATTATTCATGAGTA
>NZ_CAWMFQ010000177.1:0-3559 GCF_963866995.1 Aeromonas sp. ZOR0002
GTACTGGCCCTGGGTCTGGCCGGTGCCATGGGGGTACTGATCGTCGGGGTGCAGGTCAGCGTCAGCATGGGGCTGCTGCCCGCCCTCTGATCTCCCCGACCCAACAAGCAGAAACGCCGCAAAGAGACACGCCCCGCCAACCCAGTTGGCGGGGCGTTTCATTGGCACGGGCTCACTTGGCCGACCCACACCACTCAGCGCGAAATCCATCCAACAATGAACATTTGAGCGCAACCATGTATAGATATGTACATGACTGCGCCCCTGCCCTACACTGCTTAGCAGACAACCCATGAGCCCGTGCCCGTCTGGCACGCCAACCCGGGAGGCAACATGGCCGCCACCGCATCTCTTCCCCGGCAACAGCCCGCCGTCGATCCCAGCAAGGCCCTGCCCGTGGTGTTTCGCATCCTGGACAAATGGCAGTGCAGCACGGATGAACAGCTCAGGCTGCTTGGCATTACCTCCCGCTCCACCCTGAACAAGTACAAGGAGGCTAGCGGCGGTATTCGGCTGAGCGCCGATCTCCAGGAGCGGATGAGCTATCTGCTCAACATCCACAAGAGCCTGCGGCTGCTGTTCAGCCTGGATGAGAGCATCTATGGCTGGGTGCGCAAACCCAACAGCCACCCCTTCTTCGCCGGGCGCAGCGCCATGGAGGTCATGCAGGGTGGGCGGGTGGCCGATCTCTACGAAGTGGCCACCCGGCTGCACGCCTGGCGCGGGGAGATGGCCTGATGTCCTCCCCGCCCTTGCGCACCTTCCACAATGCCTGCGCCTATCGCATCATTCCGAGCCGCTTTCCCCCCATCTGCCTCTATGAAGACGTCGCTACCGCCGACGAGCTGGAGGCGGTCTGGGCCGTCGAGGCCCTGACCAACGACAGGCTGAGGGAAGAGGCGGGCGAGCTGATGCGGGTGCCCAGGGAAGACTGGCTGGTGGGGCTGCCCGGCGGCAGCTATGTGATGGCCGCCTTCACCCACCTCAATCCCGAGGGTGGCCGTTTCACCACGGGGGACTTTGGCGGCTACTATTGTGCCCCCTCCCTCGACACCGGCATCAAGGAGACGGTCTACCACAGGGAGCGGATTTTCGGGTACACCCGGGAGCCGGCCCAGAAGGTGCAGATGCGGGTGATCCAGGCGCAGTTCAGCGCCAGCCTCATCGACATCACGGGCCCGGCGTTTCTGCCAGGCCCCCTCTATCACGCCACCGATTACGGCCCCGCCCAGGCCTTCGCCCGGGAGCAGAAGGTCGCCGGGGCGGACGGCATCCACTACCGCTCGGTGCGCCACCCCGGTCACGACTGTCACGTGCTCTATCGCCCCCGTCTGGTCAGCCGGGTGGACCACGCCCGTCATCTGGAGTACCACTGGAGCGGCGAGGCCATCACCCATGTGCTGGAGATCCGCCTCTACGGTGAATAGCGTCTACCAGGACAAAAAAAGCCCCGCCAGATTGGCGGGGCTTTTTGTATCAACCGAACAGTGGGGGAGCCTGGCTCCCTGGCCGCTTACTGGTTGTGGCTGGCGCGGCGCGGACGACGGGCCTGGGCCGGTTTGCCGGCACCATCGGCCGGACGCTGGCCGCCCTGGGGCTTGGGCTTGCCGCCGTTGCCAGTGCGATTGCCACCGCCGTTACCACCGGCGCCATTGCCGGAGCGACCGGCCCCCTGACGCTGGCCCTGGCCTTGCGGACGCGGCGCACGGCGCTGCTCGCTCGGATCCCGCGGCTCTTTGCGAAGCGGCGCACCGATGCCACGGGCGATGTTGTCGAGGGTCTCGCGGGAGGCTTCAAAACCGGCCACCTGCTCGCACGGAATGTTCTGCTTGGTCAGCCGCTCGATGGCCTTGATGAGCTTGCCTTCATCGGCCGCAACCAGGGAGATGGCATGACCGGCGGCGCCGGCACGGCCGGTACGGCCGATACGGTGCACGTAATCTTCCGCCACGTTCGGCAGCTCGAAGTTGACCACTTGCGGCAATTTGTCGATGTCCAGGCCACGGGCGGCGATGTCGGTCGCTACCAGCACCTTGACGCTGCCATCCTTGAAACCGGCCAGGGCGCGGGTACGGGCACCCTGGCTCTTGTTGCCGTGGATGGCGGCGGCGCTGACACCGTTCTTGTCGAGGGTCTCGGCAACGCGGTTGGCCATGTGCTTGGTACGGGTGAACACCAGCACCTGCTGCCAGTCGTTGCTGGTGACCAGGTGGCTCAGCAGGGCAATCTTGTTGGCCTTGTCACAGGGGTGTACCAGCTGCTCGATACGCTCGGCGGTGCTGTTGCGCGGGGTCACTTCGATCACCGCCGGGTTGTCCAGGAGGCCAGTGGCCAGCTCACGGATCTCATCGGCGAAGGTGGCGGAGAAGAGCAGGTTCTGGCGCTTCTTCGGCAGCAGGGCCAGGATGCGGCGGATGTCGCGGATAAAGCCCATGTCGAGCATGCGATCCGCTTCGTCCAGCACCAGGATTTCCACTTCGTCGAACTTGACGGCGTTCTGGTTGTAGAGATCCATCAGGCGGCCCGGGCAGGCCACCAGCACGTCCAGACCACGGCGGGTCGCCATCATCTGCGGGTTGATGCTCACGCCGCCAAATACCACGTGGCTGCGGATCGGCAGGTGTTTGCCGTAGTTGCGCACGCTCTCGCCCACCTGGGCGGCCAGCTCGCGGGTCGGGGTCAGCACCAGGGCACGGATGCGATTCGGGGAGACCTTGCGCTTGCTTTCAGTCAGACGCTGCAGCATCGGCAGGGTGAAACCTGCGGTCTTGCCGGTCCCGGTCTGGGCGGCGGCCATCAGATCACGGCCAGCCAGTACCGCCGGGATCGCTTGTTGCTGAATGGGAGACGGGGTGTCGTAGCCTTGCTCGGCAACGGCACGCAACAAGGGTTCGGCCAGACCGAGGGAAGTAAAACTCATAGTTACCTGCTAGGGATAGGGGCGCCAAAGATCGTGGTGGGGCTCCTCTGCTGAGCCGATGCCATCTCACAGGATCCGGGCCTATAGAGAAAACAACGATTTCCCCGGGGAGCAGAGCAAAGGGGAAAGAATAGAGGCGCAGTCTAACGGAGTTGGCGCACTTAGACGAGGAAAATGTGATGCACCTCCCAGCGCGGCTGGAAATAGCGACAAAGGCAGGACAAAATGGCCCGAATCGCCGTATGTATCAAAGCCCCTGCACAGCCTGCCGGGGACGGCGCGATACACGGAACAGGAGGTTTTGATTGAAACGGAAGTTCACCCCCACCGCCCGGCGCATGCTGGGCCTCGTCTTGCCCCTGCTCTTCGCCCAGCCCCTCGCCGCCAGGGAGACCCTGTCGGTGGCCTGGAGCCACTGGCCCCCCTTCAGCCAGATCGATGCCGACGGCACCCTCGGCGGACTGGACGTCACCCTGACCCGCCAGATCCTGGGCAAGGCAGGCGTGGAGCCCGCCTTTCGCAATCTCCCCTGGGCCCGGGCCCTCTACCTCATGGAGCGCCAGCAGCTGGACGTGGCCATGGGCGCCCTCAAGACCCCCGAGCGGGAGCGGTTCGCCCGCTTCTCCGCCCCCTATCGGC